>JAEEOB010000214.1 GCA_016284045.1 Bacteroidaceae bacterium | reverse complement strand
GTATGTCCTGAAACGGGAACATAACCATACCGTCCCAGATCTGTGGCATTGGGAGAAGGAAGGCTCGTCAGATACTGGCTGCTGTATAACTCATATTCTCCTTGAACGGCCACATCCTGGGAGAAAACTCCGGGTGTGACCAGAAAAATCAGTGCAATGAAAGCACATGACCTTGATACAAGAGTGGAATTATGATTCATATTAAGTCTGTTTGAATGATTTGATGATTAAAACTGACTATACACACAATACAGTGACTATTTTGTACGACTCTGTTGATTTTTAATACCAGAAGTGTTGGAGAGCCTTTCCATCGCTATCTCTGAAATGTCTCACTGTACACCTGACCGTTGCAATTGATATAAAGCAGATAAGTGCCATGCAGAAGTCCGCTGCAGTCGAAATCCGCCGTATAACCGCTGCCGGCTTCCTTGCGGGTGGAGGCACTCACATACGTGATGCCCATCGCATTGCAGATGAGGAATGTGATGTTGGATGCGGCTGTCACACTGTAGTTGACACGCAGTAGTCCTGATGAGTCCAACTGTATTGTGTATTCCATGTTGGGAGTCATGGCCTGTTGAGCGTGAGCCAGTGAGTCGGCAGCCTGTATCTCCATGTTGACGGAATCGTTCAGGCATTGCTGCCAATCGGGAAGGCTTAAATAGGCTTCCTGATGCTCTGACACCAGAGACAAGTTGTCGTAGAATGTCACTGTGACTGTCTCCAACACAGGATAGCGGAACCCGCGGACATACCACAGATAACGTTCCTCTATCTCCTGACGGCGTTTCGACGGGTCGATTTCGGTCGTGTCATCGGGTTCATGCATCCATACAGAGCCTGTTTTCAGATAATGCAGACGCAGGGCGTTGCGCAAGGTGTCGCCTTCCGAAAGACAGATGCTTCCTGAGCCGTCAACCTCAAATGATGATGTTCCCTCCGTCTCTATCGAAAGACGCTGGCAGTACATACCGCTGCCACGGAACTCACCGCTTTGCGTGTCGCCAAGACCACAGGGAAAAGCAGTCATACAAATTGAAGGGGTATAAGCCATGCTGCGGAGACGTGTCTCATAGCCTGTCAGCATCAGCGAATCACCGGTCAGCCGGTATTTTAATATCCGTGACGGCTCCATGCACAACAGGTTGCCAAGAGAGTCAGAGGTAAAATACACACGATGGATGTCTGTTGTTGAGATGTCGCCTGAAAAATCCCACAGCACATCCTCACCGTCAGGACCTGCTGGAAGATAAACTGCCTCACACCTGACGATGGTGTCAGTTTCCCGCGGGGCATTGGTGGAATACGCTATTGCTGTCTGCGCTATGCAGAATGATGAAGGAATCATGGCAAACAACAATAATAATTGTATGATTGTATTTCTCATATCTGTTATTTATGAAGAATTCACTCTCTTTTGAAATAACATTAAAAATTTTTCAGAAATCATCTTGATATATTTATTCTGTCACACGGCGGTAGCCGTTTATATCGGATCCATCTGCAACAAGAACATACCAGATGATTTATGATTCATGCTCATAAGCCCTTTATAAGCAATCAGAAATCCAACATACCCTCATAAATGACTCCGTTAATCACAATCTGTATTAAATAGTAAGATTCATTAAATCCTGATAAGTTTACAGATACTGTGTTTTCATCAGTAAAGTCCAAAATTCCTTGAGATAACAGCTCATCATCCTCATCAAATATAGAATAGGAGCAAGCGTCTATCAATTCGCTGGAAAACAGTAACGAATTGTTCACCCAATCATATTGCAATGATACGGGGCAGGATTCCACAGGATCCCTATGTGGTCCAGGTATAGGACTTGTGATGTTTCTGGGAACTAAACTAACGGGAATTAAATCATCATCAATAGCAAATGTGTTTATTGTCATCAGGCAAATTACACATGATAATAAAAAGATTTTTGTTCTCATAATAATATGAATTAAATGGTTAAAAAATTATTTGCAAAGGTAATCTATGTAATGGTTATTTTCAAAGAATTCTTGTTTCAATGTGTTTCTGAAACAAAAATTTCTTTAGGACAGTTCTGCAGAACAAGTTCCAACATCTTGTATATTAGATAAATACAACACTTCACAAATACAACACTTCACAAATACAACACAGCCGATATTATGAGAAACACACCTGGAAACGCTCTGAAACAGGAATGATTTGCATATCATAAATAAAATTCCTATTTTTGCAAAATAAATAAAAAAAGGATATGAAGAAAAGATGTTGTCGTTTTATAACAGTTCTGTTAATCATCTTGTCTGGCTGCCATGATAATGACACAACCATTGACAGATTGAATTATATTAAAACTGTAGGAGACACAAATCCTACTGAGGCCCTCGCCATGCTGGATTCCATCAACACTGAAATAAGAGGAGAGAGTGAATATATACAAAAGAAATACGATTTGCTGAACATAAGGCTTAAAGACAAAGCTCACATTTTAGCAACCTCAGATATTACCATCAAACAACTGATACAATATTTTGAGGCAAATGGTTACGGGCAGGAAAAACAGGAAACATACTACTATGCCGGAAGTGTTTACCGAGATCTTCAGGACATGCCGAGGGCACTTGATAATTTTTACACATCTATTTCATACGCTGTTGAGCTAGGTGATGAATGTGATTCGTTGCTGCTGAGGAATTCATATTCCAATATTTGTTTCATCCAACACAAAGTCCAGGATTACGGAAAAGCACTGTATTACGCCAAGAAGGAATATGAACTGTCGGACAAACTGCACGGAAACATGTCAATACCCATTATGCATGTGGGTGGTTCATATCTTTATTTAGACAGCCTTGCGGAAGCCAAGAAATGGTTTGACAAAGCCTTTAGCTGTATATCCGAAAGAGACACTATAACTAACAGAGAGTTAATGTATGACTTGATTTGTAGCTATTCATATGTTGGAGATACAATCATGGCTAATAAATGTTATTCTATAATACAAACCTTACCAAATGATACATACAGTAACAGTAATCTTGAGAATTTGAATTTGGGTACTTACTTTGAGTTTGTTAATCAGACAGACTCTGCCATTAACTACTTTAAACGGATTATTGATGACGGTTCAGACAAATTTGCCGTATATGATGCCTCAAAGCACTTGTTTCTGCTCTATAGGAAGAAGGGTGATGACAAGAAAGCGATTCATTACATGGACATCTACTCAAGAACCTGCGACACGTTGGACTTGGGAAAGCGTCAGGAACTGGCAGCCACAGTCAACAATCAGTTCCAATATCATCTCGACAAGAACGCTGAGATTAAAATGATTGAGAAAACACAGAAACAGCAAAAACGTAATATAATTATTGCTTCCCTTGCATTAACAGCAGTCTTATTATCTTTAGTTTTCATAGTCATAAAAAAGAACCGGCACCTGAAAGAGATGGTAGCTTTAAACAGGAAACTAAAATCCGCCAGAAAAGAAACTGATACCTTACGAAATGATATTGAAGCAAAGAATATGGAATTAACTCAAATCATAGAAGAAAAGGAGCAGGCTATTAAAGATACTGAAAATGCAGAAATAGAACTCCAATATGTTTTATTCCAACTTCAGGAACAGGAAAAAGAACTAGAAAAGCATAAACTCAAGTTGGCTGAGAACATTGAGCAGAACAAATTATTTCTCAGGCTGATACAACAGACCGAGTTTGAAGGAAAGGCAGAGGATGTGATCATGGCATTGAAACAATCATCAACAGGAAGGAAGAATATGACATTCGCAGAATGGAAAGAATTATACAAGGCTGTTGATGAGATGTACCCGGATTTTAAGAACCAGCTCATTGCTAAATTGGGGAAATTCACCGCACAACAGATGCAGGTATGCTATCTTATCCGCATAGGACTAGACAAGCCTGAAATTCAGAACCTGACAAATCTTTCACGGGTAACAGTCTGGAGATGGTTCAAGAAGTACAGTTGGATTCTCACCCCAGATGATATCAAAAAGAGATAGTTCATTGATAAATGTCTTACATATTTCATTCTGATTAGCAGGACGTCCACGCCCCCAGCCGATACTAATTGATTCGGATGACTGAATTAACAACGGAATATCTCATTCATAACGGTAAAAACTAAAT
>JAEEOB010000213.1 GCA_016284045.1 Bacteroidaceae bacterium | reverse complement strand
AGGTCGCCGATATGCAAGGCGTCGCCATGTCCGAAACCAGTGGAATAGAGGAGCCATCCGTCGTTGTCGATGGTTGCGCTACCGTAGATGATTTCGTCGCTGCCGTCGCCGTCAACATCTGCGATGGTGAGGCTGTGGGCTCCCTGACCGTATGCGGTATAGACAGCGTGGGTCTTCTTGGGGTCGGTGTTCTTACTATAGGTCTTGGTCGTTTTCTTTCCGGCTGCATCGGTCCTCTCCACCTGTGTTGCGTTGATTGAACCGTGGATCCAATGTGTCTTCAGTTCTTTTCCGTCGAAATCGACAGCCCAGAGATAGGAGCGTGTGTACATACCTCGGCACATGATTGCAGAAGGATTCTTGTCCGGTCCGTCAAGGTATGCCACACCTGCGAGATAGCGCTCACCGCGGTTGCCATAACCGCCTGCATCGTTCTTGCCGCTGATTGCCCAGTTGAATGTTCCTGCCGCATCGCTCAGCACGTTTGTGGCATTGCGGTTCGGAATATAGGCGATGGTATGGATTGCGGCTCCAGTCTCTCCCTTAAATACAGTCAGAAACTCATAACCGCCGTTGATTCGTCCGCCCGACACGCGGTGGTCTTTGCTGTTGTTGGTAGCGAGGATCCTTGAGTCTGTCCCCGCTTGGCTCACGTAGTTGCCCTTGCCGTCCTTACTCCCGGGGGCGGTCTTGCAAATCAGTTCCGCCTTGCCGTCGCCGTCGAAGTCATAGACCATATACTGTGTGTAATGCGCACCTGAGCGGATGTTAATGCCCAAATCGATTCTCCACAGCTTCTCGCCTGTAGAAATCTTGTAGCAGTCGATAATCGTGGGGCCGGTAAATCCATTCTGCGAGTTGTCCTTGGCATTGGTCGGCATCCATTTCACGAACAGCTCATACTGACCGTCGCCATCCACGTCTCCCAACGAGCAGTCGTTGGGCTCGAATGTGTAGGTGTTGGCGTCGCTGCCAGTACCTGCGGTTCCTCCTGCTGGTCGGTCGAGTTTCAGCTTGTGAAACATAGCGTTGTTGAACAGCATTGGCTCGATAGTGTCGGTGGGGATTCCGTCCTGAAGGGTCACCAACTCAATTTTTTTGGTTGCCGCGATAATTCCGCCAGGTCTGAACGATGTCTGGCTTCTCAGCGTGTCGCTCTTTACTTCTCCGTCAATCAGCACAAGGAATGAAGTGTGCTCATTGTCGGATCCGAGCAGCCTCCACGACAGAAATGGCTTTGTGGAAAGGGCGTTGATGCGTATGAATCCTCGGTCGAGCTTTTCCTGCTGGCTGGCTGGCGTGTCCCATGGCGTGGGCTTGGCTCGCTGTGCAATTGCCATTAACGATGTTGCAAGGAAGATGATGGAAAATAGTAGTTTCTTTGTAATCATAGTCAAGTTTTTTTAGATTACGTTTGGTAATGTTTCCGCAGAAAAAGGCGGCGCTACCAGTTTTTTACTGTTGTCTGTGTATAAATACGATTCCTATAATTTTTGAAATAAAAATAGTGGGGGCATGCCCCACTATTTTTATATAAATTGACTATTGTTTTTATTCATCTGTACCAGCCATGATGTTGATTACCTTCACAACGTCGGAGATATTCGTTGCACCATCGCCATTGACATCCGAAGTGCTTGCGAAGGTAGTATCACCTGCCATTGTGTTGATGATTGCCACAACGTCGGAGATATTCACTACCTCGTCACCATTCACGTCACCCTTGATGCCCGGAGTCACGTTGTACTCGAAGTGAGGACCGTCGGCATTCGAAGGATATCTGAAAATCTTCAGGTTGTCGAACCAGCAGCGGCGGCTCTGTGCACCCGAGTTGGCTGACTTATAGTTTGAAGTGATAACGAACTTGGCAACCTTGTTGTCGGTGATGTTTGCGTCGTTGATGTCGAGCATCGGCATCTCAGCACCTTCGCACTTGCCGTTCTTTCCATTGTTGATTGTTCCTCTGAGTGCACGGGCCTTATAGTCGAACTCAAGCACGAACGATGACTTGTTGTCGTCGATGCAGATGCCGGCATTGCCTACGCTGCTTGAGCCCTGACCTGTAGCATACTGACGGAGATTCAAACCGGTACCGCCATTGCCTGTGGTCTCAGTGTGGTCGTTTGGCTCACCTGTCAGGTTGTTGAAGTCGTTGAATGCCACCTTACCATTGTAACGGTCAATGCTGAAACCTCCGAGACGCTGGTCTGCAGCGTTGCGTAACTCAATTGTCAAATAACCTTTACCGAGGTTTCCGAACCACACGTCGAATTCTGTGCGGATGATATCCTCGTCGCTAGGAATCTCTTCTGCAGGAATCTCAACGAATGCCTCTGATGAGCCTACACGCAGCACATCAAGAAGAACGTCGCCGAATCCAAGCTGCCAGTAATGACCATCCACAGAGAGGTCGGGCTGTACGTCAGCAGTAACTGCGAACTGCATCTGACCTGCACCGTTTGGATAGTTGTCGTTCTTTCCGTTGATTACGTAAGAAACCACAGTCTCAGGGTCTTCAGGGTCTGTGATTGCGGTGAAGCCGCCAGAGAAGTCAATGTCAATAAACGGTTTCGGTTTGCCGCTGTCAATAAATATCTGTGTTGCCTCATCAAGAGCGGTGAGCCAGTCATTAATCGTCTGTACATCTGCCTGCTGACGGTCGTCGTTTGTGTTGGCGAGGATGTCATCAAGGGCAGCCTGTGCCTGAGCGATGACAGACTCATAGGTTTCGTGGTCACATTCGATGTATAAGGCTTCGTTGTCTGTCTTTCTGCATTCTTCCAGTTTAGCCTTCAGGTCTGTGATTGGCTTGTTCTGTGACACGATTTCGTTGTTGGCATACTGGTATCCGCGTACTACGGCATACTGGTTGTAGGTTTCGTAGTCGTCGGCAGGATTGGTGCCTTCTGGTCCGTAAATCTCAGCAGGGAAGCCCTGTACTGTTGTCCAGTCAATCAACTCTGCATTGGTGGCCACACCGGTGTCTTTGCCGTCAGCGTCAACCCAGTTGTCTGTTTTAATCTGGTTGTAGAACGGATCCCAACGGTCGAGAGCCTCCTGGATTTTTCCGTTTGCCCAAGGATAGTTTGCGTCAGGACCTTTTGCAATGAGGGTCTCACGGGCGCTGGTTGCAGCATTGTACTGAGCGATGAACGGATTCCAGGCACGCAGGCGTTCCACTTGCCCGACAATCTCGTCGCCAAATGCGCGGACCTCCACTGCACGTAACTCGAAGATACCACCGTCGCCGGCACCAGGCCAGTCGATTTGTGCGCGGAACTGTCCGTCCTCAGCCACCTCACCGATGATATAGAATTTCTGGAACTGCTCGCCTGCCACCGGACCAACTTCTTTCACCTGGTCACCGAGGGTGAATGTACACGTGGTTTCCAGTGTGTAGGTCGGGGTGCAAGGCCATGAGTCCTTCGCGCTGTAAGCGTTTCTGATTTCAGCGGTCATGAAGTACTTGCCTGCAGGGAAGTCTGTGCTTACAACTGCGATATTAGCGGTTGCATTACCATAGCCTTTCTGGATTGCCCAGCGGATGATGTCTCCTGCTCCGTCGGTCAGGTGACCCCAGTTGGAGTTGCCGCCTACGCGCTCGAAGCAGCCGAAGTCGCCGTCACGTCCACGGCCGATGCCTCCGATGGAAGAGATGTCGATTTTCGGCAGGTATGCTGCCATGTTGTTTGACTCCACATCAAGGTAGGCCCCAAGATCCTCAAAGAATGCAGCCATGATTTCCTCAGCCTGGGCCTGGTCGTCGAACGGACGGTCGGTGGCATCAGGGTCGTAGCCTTCTGCGTTAGGATCGTAGAGAGAGAGGATGGTGTCGATGTCGCCCTGCAGCTGTTCCTTTGCGCCGGCAGCTGCTTCTGTGTTGAAGTTCGCATCCTCCATCAGGGCTTTTGCATAGGCAATCTGCTTGTCGGAGATACGGGTGTCATAGACAGGGGATACCTTCACAAGCTGCATGTTTGTGGCAATCACGCAGTCGGTGTTGATGCGGCTGAAGAGGATGTTGAGCATACCTCCATCGGCATCTGCACAAGCTTCCAGTGTGTTGGTGAATGCCCATGCGATCTCTGTCCATTCGTTGGCAACCAAAGTCGCTGTTGATGACACATCCATGTAATCGATGTCTTTCAGACCTGCGCGAACGCCTCCATGGCTGTAGGTGCCAATCCATGCGTCAACCTGATTCTGAGCGCCATCGGTGATGGAGGTAGTGCCGTCTTCAGGCGATAAGAATTTCATGGTGAGGATGTAGTTGGCGCCGTATTCAAGGGGTACGGCATAAGAGATGAAGTCGCCCTCATCGCTGCGCACACTCTGGATACCGTCGTAATCTTCCTCGGTGGCTGCGGTGTAGGGAGAGAAGATTTCACTGGAGAAGTTGTTCCATTCTGCTCCCGGCTGTTCGAATGGGATGATGGACTCCACTTTGTACTTGGCGGTGCTGGTGAAAATGTACTCACCCACCTTGTACTGTGCGCTCGCGGTCAGTGCCGTGAGCATGGCACAAATTGAAAGTAGCAGTTTTCTCATAAGTTTTTGATAATAATTAGTTAATAATAATATTATAAAAAGTTCAGATTAGTAGTTCAAATACTATTATCACGCAAATATAAGATAAAATTATGTAAAAACATAAAAAATTAACTAAAAAAAGATGAAACGAGCTGAAAAAAGGTCTATTTGATGTCGATGTTTTTGGAATTTCTTGTTTTGAAGTCGTTTTCGTCTTTTTTGTCGGGATAGTATATGTTTGAGAATGTGGCGCCTTCAACATCGTCGAGCACAACCACAGGACGGCCATCTGGCTTGAGGGTTGTGAACGTGATGTTGTCCACGCGCAGGTCGGTGACATGCCGGGCGAAGAGCCCATACGACGGGGTGCTGAGGGCGAATTTGGGCTCAGGATAATTGGTGCCTTGTTCGCGGTAGTCCCACCGCATCTGCTCGGAGCTCCCTCCTCCGCGTGTCTGGATGCGTATGTTGCTGAGGTAAATATGCTCAAGCGGCTGGTCTGCCATGCCGGTGATGATGATGCCGGCGAGTGAGTCCACATCCTGTGCCACAATGTTGGATATTTGTATGTTGCCCCCATAAGAAGGTGTGGTCACTTCTTTCGGACCGCGGTTACGGCAGCCGGTGGTGATATAGATGGGGTAGTGGTGGACGTGGCTCATCGATATGTTGTTGACGACGATGTTCTCCATCCGGCCCTGATCCACCTCCTCGAACGCCAGTCCGCTGCTGTACATGCAGGTGCAGTTGGAGATGGTGATGTCGCGGTAGCCGCCGTTACTCTCCGTTCCGAGCTTGATTCGTCCGCAAACCCATCCCACTTTCTCCGGCAAGTAAGTGCCGTCAAGAAATGTGCCGAGCTTGAATCCGGTCACAATGCAGTTGGTGATGAGGATATGCTCACATGCCACCGCTTTCTTCAGGGCATAGGAGCTTTTCAGCACGATGGCGTCATCGTGTGGCGTGTTCACTTTCGTGTTGCTGACGGTTGTGTATTTGCAGCAGTCGATGTCGATGCCGTCGCGGTTCGTGTCTATCGTCACATTGTCGATGGTTGCGATGTCGCAGCCGGTGATGATGATGGCGAAATGGCCGCCGCGGTAAATCGTGATGTCGCGTATCAGCACATTTCGGCACTGCTTCAGCGCGATGGCTTTGTCACCCGTTCCGATATTGCCGCCTTGCAGGTTGCCCCCTTTCTCTGTGTCCTGTTTCGTAAGTCCTTCGCCGTCAATCATGCCGCGTCCTGTAATCGAGATGTTTTGCTGCCCTTCTGCCCATATCAGGCTGTTGTGGAAATAGGTGTGTCCGCCGTCCTGATACGCCGGTCCCTCCCAGGGTTCAGCATCGTCGTAGGCTTTCAGCTTGGCTGGTGCGGCAAGGATTTTCGCTCCTTCATCCAGATGCAGTTCCACGTTGCTTTTCAGATGTATGGAACCGCAGAGGTATGTGCCGGCAGGAATATCCACCATGCCGCCTCCATTTTTCACGCAGTCATCGATGGCGGCGTTGATGGCTTGGTGGTCGAGGGTTGTTCCGTCGCCTTTGGCGCCGTAGTTGCGGATGTTATATGCGCCTCTGGTTTGGATGCCGGCAAAGGCAAACAACATGAAGAGGGAAAGTAGTTTTTTCATCATGGGAGGTAAATGGATTGACCTTGTTTCGCCACTCAGTTATGCGGCAGAAACTGCCGCTTACATGAAAGCTGACAGTTATGTGGTCGTTTTGTTGGCGATTTTTTGCAAAAATAGGTGTTTTGTTTATGGTGATTTTTGTTTTTTTGTTCAAAGGTGTGGGCAAATGTACGAAAAAATAAAAAACCGCCCCAAGACTTGAATACCTTGGGGCGGGAAATAGAAGATTCCGTTTTTTTCCGGATATATTGGATATTACGGGGAATCTGGAACTATCTCTTGAACGGCAGATACCAGTTGGACTGGTTGCTGAGATCCTTAACTGGGTGGTTGTTCCTGACTTTGTTCACGAGCCATGCGTTGCCTGCGAGACCGGCGTTGTTCTTATGCTTTGCAAAGCGCATGAGATCATACCAGCGTGTTCCTTCAAAGCAGAATTCCATCGCTTCCTCGTCGCAGAGCAATTCCTCAATTGCCATGATGGTATCCTGCTTGCTGACCATTGTTCCAAAACCGGACGGGTCAACAGAGTAAGGAGGAACAATCTTCTCTCCTGTCTCCTCATCCACCGTGGCGTTTGCCTCTGCCTCTGCCTTGGCTGCGGCGAGGGCTGCGGCATATTTGTGGGAGTGGTCGAGCCTCTCTGCCAGTCCGGGATAGAGTGTGGCGTCTGCTGCAAGCACGCTGAGCATGGAATCCACCTGTGACTCATACTGGTAGGGTGAAGATCCGATGTAGTTAGCATCGCTTGTGAAGCCGCATCCGTGCTGGTGGATGGGGTAGCTCCTTCCGAAGAAAGTCTCATAGAATGCCTCCTGGAGGAAAGTCTGGTCAAGGTAGTCGTAAGCCTGTTGGCTCAGCCATGGCTGACGGCGCAGTGAGCTGTTGATTCCCTCTTTCAGGAATCCAAACGCAAGGTCGGGCATTCCCATTCGGTTGAGTGCCTCGCAGAGATGCAGATAGACTGTAGTCAGACGGTAGAGTATGATGTTTCCGCTCTGGAATTTGTTAATCCAGCTGATATCTTCCTCGTCCTCGTCAAGCATGGTGGCACCTTGCTGTGTGTACATGATGCGCTGACTCCGCATGTCTCCGAATTTTCCACCCTTGATGTCGTTCATACCGTTCGTCTTACTGGTGCCGCTGATTCGGTAGCGGTAATAATAAGTCTGGTTTTCCGTCAAGTAGTTATAGTCGTCGGATGGCACGAGCTGAATTTCTTCGAAATAAGTGTTTGTGAGGGAATAATAGTCGTATCCGAAGGTGTAAGGAACGATGGTTGTGGCTCCGTTCACACTGTTTACTGCCATGGGGATGTAGGATATCACATCTGTCGGAGTTCCTGTGGCAGCGAAAATATTCGCGTAATTGGCAGAACCGTTGATAGTCTGGTTGGGCTCCATGTCGGTAGGCGGTGTGAAATCTGCGTTCCGGAATGATAAAGAAGCCTGGATGTTAGGCAGTGGCTGTTTGGTGTTTGTGAGGTAATCCACATAACACTTTGCGGCTGATTCGTATTTACCGCATTCCAGGTACATGTCGCCAAGTACCACGCCTACGGGCACAAATATGTTCTTAAACGTGACCTGTTTGGTTGAACCGTGGTTGGTGGACCCGACGTTGATATTGTTGCCGTAATTAGGCACGTCGAAGCTTGTGAATTTGAGCATCTCGGGTGCCAGTGCAGCTGTGATTTGCTCCAGGTCATAGGTGGGGAAGGTGTTTTTCTCAATCTGTGAGATGGTAGTGAGCGGTTCCGTGAAGAAGGGCACGCTTCCATAGTTGCGGCAGAGTTGCAGATATGCCCAGGCACGGAATGCGAGCACAGCCGCATATTCTTTAATTGCCACTTTGGTGCTTCCCGTCTGGAGCGTGGTGTCGCGGTGAGCGATGTAATTATTACAGTTGTTGATTACGCGGTAATAGACGTATGCCGAGTCGTATTTGTTTTCCAGGCCCGCGCTGAAGTCTTTCAGCTGGGAAAGCGTGCTGTCGGTGTATTGTGTTGTTGCCACGAGCTCACCTCTCATCTCTCCCTGGAAGAAATACTGGTCAGCTAGCTGTTGCATAGCCTGTCCGATACCGAACGCGTAGAACACGGAGTCGGTTTTCGCATTCATATCCGGGTCGAACGCCTGCATGTCGCTGTCGGTTTCCATGAGATCCTCACACGAGCTGAAAGTGAGCATACCGGCAAACAACGTGATGAAGGCAAGCAGCACAGCGCTTATTTTGGCTTTCATGATTTTCATTATGCTTGAGTTTTTTAGTGTTTATTATTCTGATTATTTCCGGATGATTAAAGATTCACTCGTACCCCGAACAGTAATGTCTTGCCCAAGGAGATGTTGCCTGCGTCGATGCCTTGGAAGAACACGCCGTTGGCTGCGCTGAACTCAGGGTCACCGCCCTTGTACTTCGAAAGGATGAAGAGATTCTGTGCCTCTGCCCAGATGGTGAGTCCCTGGAGCCAGGTTGTGTTCGGAACCGGTACTTTGTACGACAGGCTCAGATTCTTCAGACGCAGGTAGCTGCCGTCCTCAATCCATCGGTCGCTGAAGCGGTTATTACCCATGGGGTCGCCGTAGTTCAGGCGTGGGATGTCGGTCTGTTGTCCCTCGTAACGCCAGTGGGTCGTCTCTGCCACTTGCTGGTTGTAGAAGTTGCTGCCGGCATTGATGAGCGAACGCTGATAGTTGTAGATGTCGTTCCCCAAGCTATAGTTGAAGTTCAGGCTGAGTGTGAGCCGTTTGTAGTTCACGTTGGCGAAAATGTGTCCGAAGATGTCGGGGTTGGGGTCTCCTATCACCACCTTGTCCTGACCGTTGATTTCATGGTCTCCGTTCTGGTCGATGAAGCGGATGTCGCCACCCTCGAAGTAGTTTTTCTGCCCGGCTGAGTTCTTCACATATAATCCGGCCTGCTCAGCATCAGCAGAGGTGGTGAACACGCCGTCGGTCTGATAGCCGTAGAACATACCTACAGGCTTGCCAACCGCTGTGAGGATGTTGTTGTCTCCATATACGGATGTTGTGTAGTCTCCGTCGGGCAGGGAAGTCACCTTGTTCTTGTAGTGTCCGAGTGTTGCGCCCATCTCGATATTCCAGTCTTTCGACACCACAGGCTTGAATGAGAGAGATGTCTCGAAACCTTCGTTCTTAAGTGCTCCTCCATTGGTCCAGTAGAGGTTGATGCCTCCGATTGGATTGTCGAATGTCTTGAGGGTGAGCAGGTCGCTGGTCTTATGAAGGAAATAATTGAAAGTGAAAGAAATTCGGTTGTTGATGAAATTGGCTTCCAGGCCTGCGTTGAATTTCTTGGTGAGCTCCCATTTGATTTCGTCATTACCAATATTGGTGAGCTGAGAGCCTGTGGTCTGATAATGGTAGCGGACAGAACTGTAGGATGTGCGAGCGGCATAGTTGGAGATGCCGTCGTTTCCGCTCGTGTCGTAGCCGGCATTGATGCGCAGATAGTTGATGGCCTTGTTACGCTTGAACCAACGCTCATTGGTGATTACCCATCCTGCCTGCACACTTGGGAAGAATGCCCAGCTTACACCTGCGATTTTCGAGCCTGCATTGTCACCGAAACGGCTGTTGGTCTCTGCAAGGAGTGAGAGTGTGAGGAAGTATTTGTTCTGATAGTTATAGTCGGCGTTGCCGTACCACTGAATCTGCTTCCACACGTCAGCAGCACCGCGGTTCTCTGAGAATGCCTGTGTGTCGTTGGAATTGAGCGACGGACCTTTGTCGTCGGTCTGATTGCGGTACTGTGAGATGAGTTCCGTACCGTCGTATTTGAAACGGTTGTAGCGGAATCCTCCGAACACGTCGATGGTGTGTGCGCCATAGACGTTTCCCCATTTCAGCCGGGTGTCGGTCACGAAGTTGTTCTCGGTTGCCTGGTAAGAGCCCACTTTGGCATAGACCGTTCCAAGCTCGTTGATAACGAACGGGGGCACACCGAAGTAAGGACGGTAGTATTTCTGGTTATTGCGGACCAGAGAGTACGACAGGTGCTCAGTGAGGAACAGGTGTTTGTTGATTTCAAGTGTCGGGGCGAGCGTGATGTTGAAGTTTGTGTTCTCGTTCTTGTTTTTGTGCTCACCCTCACCATTCTTCAGGATGGAGACGGGGTTGGCAAGTGCCTGTGCGGTTCCTAATCCGCTTTGAACGTTGTTCAATTGGCTGAAAATGTCATCGTAGGAACTGAGCACGTTCGACAGCTTTCCTGTTTGTGGATTGTAGCTGTAAGGAGCTACAATCGGCGACTTGATGAGTGACAGGAAATTCGGTGAGGTGATGGTTCCCTGTCCAAGGTTCATCGGGATGGCGGTGTCGAGCACCTTGCTGTTGACACGTGAAATCGACATGTTGAACACGGTCTTGAGTATAGGAATGATCTCAATATCGGTGTTGAACCGGATGTTGAAGCGGTCGAAGTTGTTTTCCTTGATGGTGTTCTTTGCCGTCATGTAGCCCACCGAGAGATTGTACATTCCCACGTCGTCGCCTCCCTGAACATTCACACTGTAGTTCTGTGTCATCGCCTTGCGGTAGATGTAGTCTGTCCAGTCGGTGTTGTTATGGTAGGTGTTATAGTAATAACTGGTGGGGTCGTCGTTAAGGAAGTTCATCGACAATGAGCGGTTGTAGTCCTTCACGGCGTCGATGGTTCCAATCATCTCAGTGGCGTATGTGCGGTATTGTGTGGCATTCATCATTTTGGGAAGGGTGGGGACGAACTGCACACCTGCGTAGATGTCGGCATCGATGCGCGTGGCCATGGAGTGTCCGCGTTTGGTCTTGATGAGAATAACACCGTTGGCGCCTCGTGATCCATAAAGAGCTGTGGCGTTCTTCACCACCTCAATGCTCTCGATGTCGTTGGGTGAGAGGTTGGCGAGCTGGTTCATGAACTGTCCCTCATGGAGTGCTGTACGGTCGAGCATCATGTCCTGCTCGATGCCGTCGATAAGTACGAGCGGCTGAACTGTGGCATTTATCGAGTTGATACCACGTATGAACATGGATGCGCCGTTCTCAATCATGCCTGAGCGTGTGATGCTTCTCAAGTCGCCCTGCAGCTGCTGGCTGATGTTGCCGTCGGGGGTTGGGTAATGACCCTCGGTGGCCACTTTCTTCACTGCGGTGTAAGTCGTACTGTTGTCATACATCGGATAGAACTTGTCGCTCAGCAGCTTGATTCTGATTGGTGTCTCTGTGTCGGTCGGGTCGATTGCCACCTGCTGACTGAGATATTCGGGTGAGAAGACATACAAAGCATTGACGAATTCCGGCACTTTGATTGTGAACCGTCCTTCCTCATCAGTCATTGCGGCATATCTGGGATTTCCGAGTGCCTGAACTTTCACGCCTGGAATCGGGGCGTTGGTCCCCTCATCGAGCACCATTCCGAAGACTTCGTTAGTCGGGTAGGTCTTGACCGTTTTCACGGGCTTTGCCGGTGATTTCTGCTCAGCTTCATCCTGTGCCCGCAATTGGCATGGTATCAGCAGCACGACAGCCGCGCATACGATTGCCGTTGCCTTTCGTTTAATATAATTTACTGTATTTGCCATAGTGTCATCCTATTTTTTAGTTGTCTTCCTTTTTTTCACATTGTTCTGCTCCTGAAGGTATGCCTCGTAGTCGAGCGGACGGAAGAGGATGGAGCAGATGCGGATATCACGGGTGTAGTTCTCGAGAATGGCGGGACGCAGTGCGTTGATTCGCCCGGAGTTGGTGATTTTGATGTTCGGATAAACGCCCAGACCGTTGTAGCAGTATGGGATAGTGATTTGTCCGAGATACATCGTGTCAACTTTCGACGTGTCATTTACGAAGTCGATATCCTGGAGCTTTGCAGTTCCGCCCTTTACGACTGCTTCTCCGTCGTGTCGTTCGTTTTTGAAAGCGATATTTCCATACTGTGCCCTTCCTTTTTCATCGGTGTAGTAGCCGTTATAGGTGAAGTTGATGAGGTTTGGCTTCACTTTCGTGATGGTGTCCCTCAAATCAACGTCAGCTGGCGGAATGACCACATAGATGTTGTAGGTGGTTGCCACCAGCCCCTGAATATAATAGTCTGCCTCTGGTTTTCCCTGAGAGGTGGCGACAGTCCATCCGAACGACAGGCTTTGTCCTGGCTCTAAGTTGACCAGGTTATGGTCGTACTCATCCTCGTTCATATAGACATTGTTGTATGACTGCTGCGCTGCCAGACGGCAGGGTCTGGTGCCATTTGCGCCTGCGGGCTGGTTGTAAGTCTCCCATGGTTTGAAGGCAAGCGTGTCCACTACGAAGGCGTATCCGTTCGACAGTTTCTCTGTGTAGCGGATATAGTCGGGATTGAAAATCTCGTCACCGTTGGAGAAGTAGTTTCTAACCGTACACACGATGGTGTCGTTGAAGTTCTCAGCCTCTGGCTTCACCAAATGCATGTTGTATTTGTTGTTGTTGCTGTAGAAGAGGTTATCCACAATCTGACGCTTGGCGAGTGAGTCGGCAAGGAACGACATGTCCATACCTACGGTTGACGCTGTGATGGTCTGTGAGACGAAGTTGTTGCTTGCTTCGTCATAGACCTCGCATTTCAGTCCGTCGAGCATCCTGTAGAACGGACGGATGGTGTTGTACTGTTTTGTGTAGGCGTCGTTGGTGGGCAGCAGGATGGAGTAGGTGCTGTCTTCCGACTCGATTCTGGCACGCAGCCTTGTGGTGAGCGTGTTGGAGGTGGTGAACACAGAGTCGAGGTAGGTCTGCTTACCATTTACCACTGGTCCCGGCACTGAGTTACGTGTGTCGAGCACCGTGTCGTTGAACAGCAGGATGTAGTCGGCAATGGTCTCGACATCTGTCAACATGCTGAGCGCCTCCAGTCCGTTCGGCAGGAACTCCGACTCTCCATTGATGATGTGGAGCGTACCGTTGCTGTTAGGCAGGTTGTAGAGGTTGCTGACCAGTTCCTGGCTGTTGTAGGTGTATTTTCCGTTGTTCATCATGAATTCGTATGACTTCTTGTTGAGTGTCCTCACTTTCTCATACAAGTTTCCTTTTGCCAGATGGTTATACTCGGCAATGTGGTTGTTGATGAACTGCTGGAGTATGGCGTTGTCGCTGCAGTTGAGCACGGAATCGACATCAAACGATCCGTCGAGGGGTGCCCAGACAGTGTAGTAGCGGTTTGCCGACAGGGTTTGTTCGAGTCCGGCTTTACGAAGCACTTTCGTGAAGTCTGACAGCTGCGACTGGCTGGTGATGTTTTCCCAGAGTGTCTGCTCTGCCGACGGATTGGGATCTGTCTGCACCGTGTTCCAGTCGTCGTAGTCGGAGCATGCTGCCGCCAATGCGATAAACGGTGCAATCAGTAAAAGCCTTATATATTGATTCTTTTTCATAAGTATATTGTTTTTGAAGATTACATCCAGTCTTCCTGATACTGGTCATTGTTCACGATATCCACCGGGACGAACTCCACGAAGTCGAGCTGCCATTTGAGCGCGTCGCCGTTGCTGAGCATGTTCTTGATACGGAGCCAGTATTCCTCGCTCTGACGGAACTGCTGGGTGGTGAGGATTTTTCGTAGCACAACCGTGCCGTCTGTGCGGCAGTTCCCGTTTCCGCTGATAGCCTCAACGTAGGAGTCGCCGTGGCCTCTGTAGGAGAACGGTCCGCGCATATAGCCTTTGTTGCGGAGAGCGCGGTCGGTCTCGATTCCGCGGTCGTCCTCCTCGCTCGTGTCGGTCCAGCCGATGCGCTCGTCACTGGCGCCAATTCTCACATCGAGCGGAATGCCGAGTGGCTGCATCGAGGAGATGTCGCTGCTCGTTCCAAGATAGAACTGCATGAATCCTCCGTGCTGCATCGGTGAGTAGAACATACGCATCTCGTAGTTTCCTGTGGGCACTGGAGGCATCTTGATGGCGAGGTCGTAGTTGCCCCATCCCTGGAATGCGTCAGCCTGGAAAGAGCGGTAGGCGCCTTTCACGTTGTAGCGCAGTTTGTTTTGGTCGTTATAGCAGTGAACGTTGTCGAAGAAGTTGAGGGGGAATGCGATACGTGCTCCCGAGCCGCCTCCGTTCATGGCGCTGATGTCCTGCATCGACTTGTATCTGAATCCGTTGTTGATGAACTCGTGCAGGAAGGTGGTAGCATCGAAGCGCATACGTTCATGCAGCACCTCGTTCTTCACGCTCCAGTCATACACGAGCATGTCGGTGATGCCGTGGATGTAGCCGTTATGTGCCTGGCGGTTGACGCTGGTGTCGATGCGGATATTCTCGCGTATCGTTCCGTGCATGGCAGCCGAACCTAAGGTTCCTACCTCGTCGGTGAGCGTGTTGTTCGGACGGTAGCGGTTGATATATAGGCGTTTGCTCATACCGTTGGTACTGGTACCGCAAGCGTATGCCTGTGGTTCCCACACTTTGATAAGTGTGTGTGGCAGCATGGTTTCATAGTAGTCGTATGGCTCTCCACCGCAAATCGTGTTGTTGTAGTTCCAATACACATTTGATCCAGACTCAAACACAAACTGGTCTTTCGCCATGCTGATTTCCAGGCAGTGGTAACGCACGAACATGTTGAGACAGTTCCACTGGTTGGTGTAGTCGTCGCCTGTGCTGACCTTGATTCCCTTCTCGTTCACGTAGTCATACCATTCTGCGCAGTCTTTATACTGTTCGTTAGCGTATGCAATCAGTTCGTTGATGTTATGAATTCCATGGTTGGCAAGCACCTGGTCGCTCTCTGCCAGGATGGTGTATCCCAGCCTGCACTCTTCTGGCCAGTAAAGTGCATCGGTCTTCGTTCCGTCGCTGGTGCTCACGTCCCAGTTGTCGTTGATGGTGTAGGTCTCGTTTTTCTTCGCCATCACCATCAGCTTGTCGAGTCCGGTGAGTTTGAGAGCCTCGTTGAAGATGGAGTAGCCTTCCACATGGTCCATCTCATCGCCGATAAGACGTGAAGAGCGTGCGATGACGTCATCCACTTTATGGAAGATGCCGTTCACAGCCTCATTGTCAGCGCTGATGATTCTCGACTTGTTCATCATCGTGTACCCGTCCTTCACCTCGGTGGATACCATATACCCAAGCAGGGTGTTCAAACTGCCTGACGACTCGGCGAGGTCCACGACGCTGTATTCCCCGTTGAGCAGGTGGTATTTGGCAATATCGGTGCAGAGACTGTCAGTAAGTCCCTCAAGTGAGTTGGCTGTCAGTCCGTTGTGGGGTGTGCGGCACTCGTCGTCGTTCCAGAGCGAGTCGATATAGGCTGTCACTCCGTCGTTGGTCGGTGCGAAGCAGGTATAGGTGCCCCATGCGCTGAGGCTTTTGTCAAGACCTATACGCTGGAGGATATACTCAAAGGATGTGAGGTCTGCATCCTCCACGATATAGTCGTTGATGGTTTTTCCTGTGGCAGTGTAGAGGTCGTCGCCGTCGGGCTCGTTTTCGCATGACGCCAGCACTCCCACAGCCAACAAGCAGAGTATCCAAGCTTTTAGTTTATATATCACATTAAACTTTTTCATATTCATGGTTGTTTGATGTTAGTTGTTAGCTTCTGTGTTTTCGTTTCCGTTACGCTCAAACTGGTTGGAAGAGCTGTATGCCGGATTCTGTCTGAGCGCGTTGTTGAGTTTCATCTCGCTGTCGGCTATCGGCATATAGAGATACGGCTCTGTCTTCATCTTTGAGATGAGGGCGTTTGATGCCTCGGCCGTGCGTGCCATCATGTTGAGCATGTTGGCGTTGTTCTCAATCTGAACTTCCTGGTCGGCGAGTATGGCATTGTAGTTGGTGTTCACACCTTGTTTGCCGTTGTTGCGGTAGTTCATCCGGAGGAGGTCGAACCAGCGTTTGCCTTCGAAGCAAAGCTCACGTAGCCGTTCGGCCATGACGAGGCTCTCCATTCCTTCAATCGTGTTGTAGTTGGCAAAATCAAGCGGTTTTACTCCGTTTCCTTGATAGAGTGCCCTGTCGTTCACTGCCTTGACGATGCTAAACGCCTCCTGTAGCTTCTCCTCGCTTGCCTCATGGTCAGCGATTTCTGTGAGTGCCTCAGCCTTCATGAGCATCACGTCGGTCATGCGATACACAATCCAGTTGTGAAGGAAGCTCGACAGACCGCCTTCCCTCAGCTTGTTGTAGCTTGAAGGATCGCCTTCGGAAGTCACGGTCTCTGATATCATCTTCGCCACGTTGTATGTCTCGTCGGAACTGGATGAGTTGTAATAAATCGACTTGCGCCGTGTGTCGTACGACTGGATGAACACATACTGGTCATTGCTTGACCCGACACTTCCGAAGATGCTGGGCGCTTGCATCAGACCGTAAGAATAGTTGAGGCCTGCGTAGCTGTAGTAGGAGTTGATGAGTGCGGTGTTGTTTGCGCTGAACTCCAGCTCGAAGATGCTCTCTTCCGCATTCTGGCTTACGAACAGATCCTGGAACCAGTCTTCTATCGGGGAGAGGGCGGGATAGAGGTTCTCCTCATCCACGGTCTGGCCCGGACGAATGGTTGTCTTGTGGTATTCGTTCTTGGAGTCAATCACCTTGTCGGCGTATTCCACAACTTTGGCATAATCGTTGTAAGCCTGTGTGGGATTGCTGCCCAAGGTGACAGAAGCCCTCCATAGATGAATGTCGGCAAGCAGTGCATAGACGGCATCGCGGTTGAGATATCCGCGGCTGCGCCAGTTGTTAAGAGCGAAGTTCTGAGCGTCGTAGATATCCACGGCTGCCTCTTCCAGGTCTTTGATGATAGCCTCGAGCACCTGTGCAGGTGGTGTTTGAGGAATGGCCATCTCCTGGCTGCTCTTGTTATAGCTTTGTGTGATGTATGGCACGTCGCGGAAGGTGCGGACGAGATAGAAATAGCAGAGTGCCCTGAGTGCTTTCATCTGTGCGATGTCAAGCTTGTTGTCGCTGGTGGTGTATGCCGGGTCGCGGTCGATAGTCTGTGTTGACATGTCGATGACAAGGTTGCAGTAATTGATGACGGAGTAGAATGCTCCCCAGTTGCTGAACGTGTTCGTTGTCTCTATGTTCGCAGTCTTGATTTCCGAAAGCGCCTGGCGGTTGCCGTTAGTAGCGGGTACCTCGCTTGTGAGCAGGAGCTCGTCGCTACGGAAACTCCCCCAAACGATGAGCCGGTTCACAACGTCCACCGAAGCCATCGCCTTGTATGCCTCGGTGACGACTTGGGCAACCTGTGACTTTGTCTGCCAGTAGTCCTCCTCGGTTGTCTGACCGTAGGGCGTGATATTGGTATCCACACATGAAACTAACAGGATACCTGACAAGATAGACAATATATATTTCTTCATAATGACGATGGTTTTTAGAATCCGATATTAAGTGTTGCGGTAAACTGCTTCGACCTCGGTGTGCGTGAGTTGTCGGTAGCGACTCCCCATCCGCCGATGGATACTTCAGGATCCACACCGCTGTAGTTGGTCCAGCAGAACAGGTTGTTCATAGAAGCGTAGATGGCAAGGCTGCCGATTCCGTAACGTTTCAGTTTCTTCGGGTCGAAAGAGTAGGAGAGCTGCAGGTTCTGGAATCTGACGAATGAGCCGTCCTCCACGTATTTGCTTGAACCCATGTAGTTGTAGCCCACTCCATAAAGAGCTCTTGGAATCGGGGTGTCGTCACCGTCCTTGCGCCATCGGTAGTTCACCGTTCCTGTCTGGTTATACACCGTGTACATGTTCTCAAGGTTGGCTCTTGCCACGTTCACGATTTTGTTTCCGAGACGGTAGTTGAAACGTCCGACGAGCTTCCAACGGCCGTATTTCAGCGTGAGGCTGAAACCTCCGTTGAACTTAGGCATGGAGTTACCGAGATAGACGATATCGAGCGCATTGATCTGACCGTCATTGTTGATATCCTCGAAGATGGCATCGCCTCCCTGGAAAGCGTATGTGTAGTTCCCTTCCTCATAGTTATAGACGAGCCGTTGAGGGGTGCCGTTGTTGTTCATTACCACGTTGCCGTTCGCGTCGGTTACGACAGGGAATGTCTTGCCGTCTTTCAGCTGACCGTTTATCCAGTCCTGATACATGGCGGTTGTGAAGGTCTTTCCGTTTGCGTTGTATGCCAGCTCCTGTTCCTTACGGTAGTTCTCAAGATATGTGTAGGAATACTGGTAAGTGCCTTTGAACCGGTATCCGTAAATGGAACCGAGCGGGTTGTTCTCCTGAATGAGGTTGAGGAACATGGTATTGCCGGCAGGGCTGCGAACGCCTTCCCATGTGGTGTTGATGGCATCGAGCACGCGCTGGTCCATCGACTTGATGTTGTTCACGTTCTGTGCGATGTTGAAGCTGGCGGAGACCGTGAACTTCTTGCCGATTTTGATGAAGTCCTTTCCTGTGATGTTCAGTTCCCAACCGTTGTTGGTCATCTCGCCCACGTTAAACCAGCTGAGCGATCCGAAACCGGTTGATGAAGGTATTTTCACCGACTGCATGAGCAGGTCGGAGGTGTTCTTGCGGTAGTAGTCGAAGTCCATCTGCAACTGGTCGTCGAAGAAGTTGAGGTTACCTCCGAGGTTAAACGAAGTGGTCTTCTCCCATCTGAGGTCGTCGAGGTTCATGCCCGAAACGGTTGCGTAGATGTCGGTGTTGTTGCCTTTGCCATAAGAACCCTGGTTCACGTAATAGTAATTGTAAATGGCGTTGTTGCTTGTGGGAGCACGTCCGTTGATACCCCAGCTGGCACGGAATGCGAGCATCGACACTTGCTTAGGCATCCAGCTTCTGATCCATTTCTCGTCAATCATGTTCCAACGTCCTGACAGACCGGGGAACATAGCCCACTTGTGGTCGGGACCGAACTTGGAGTTTCCGTCGAGACGTGCTGAAACACCGAGTGAGTAGATACTCTTGTAGGATGCGTGTGCATTGAAGAGGATGTTCTCGTCGGCGCTTTTGCTTGTGGAGCTCGACATGCTCTCATTGGCGGCGTCAACAGTCGGAGATGTGATGCCTGGAGGCAGATTATACACTCCGTTGTATTGTGATGTCGATTTAGATGTGTGCATCTGATAGCGGAGCAGTGAGGTGAACGACAGGTCCTCATTATTGAAATGAGGGGTGAAGGTCAGCTTGCCTTCCATTCCCATCTTGAAGCGGTTCGACTCTGAGCTGGTGCTGAAGTTATAGTTGCCGCTTCTCCAGCCTGTTCCGGTGTTGTTTCCTGTGGTCAGCTCTGCCGGATACCAGGTCGGTGAGCTGTTGGAGTAGATGTCGAAATCAATGTTTGCGTCGAGGGTCAGACGGTGGCTGTCGCTGCTGGTTCCGAGCAGCTCATAGCGGATGTTGAAGTCCGGCACGATACGGTAGGTAGATTCTTTCTTCCATGCCTTGTGGGCGATTGCCACAGGGTTGCCCAGCGTACGGATGTTCGACAGCTGGGTGGAGGAGTAATTGCCTGCGTAGGGGTCGCCCGACGGGTTCATGTAATAGAATTCTCCTGTGTTGTGACCATATTCATCCTGACGGTAAATCGCCATGTTTGGAGCCATCTTCTGAGCGATGGCGAGCAGGTCGCTGTAGTTCTTCTCGTTGTTGGTGTAGGTGAGCGCAAAGTCGGTTGAGAACCGGATGCGGTTACTTACGTCGTAGTCGAGCACGAGACGGGTGGTCAGACGGTCGAGATGCTGCTTGATGATCGAACCGCTCTGGTTGTCGTAGCTTCCTGATATGCGGAACCGTGCTTTCTCTCCACCTCCGGAAATATTCATGTTGATGTTGTGGAGCTTACCGAAGTCGCTCACTGCGTCAACCCAGTCGGTGTTGTTGTTCCAGTTCTCATATTCTGCCCATGAGCGGTCGTAGTTGATCTCGGCGATGTTGGTCGTGGCGTTCGAGCGCTGGGCGGGGTTGTAGAACTCCTCCTTGAGCATCATCGTGTAGTCGTCACCGTTGAGTAGCTTGTAGCCTTTCGGCATCCAGGTGCCGGTGAACTTATAAGAGAAAGCCACCTTGGTCTTTCCTCTGATACCACGCTTGGTCTTGATCTGAATCACACCGTTGGCGCCGTAAGCACCCCAGACGGCTGTCGCAGCAGCGTCCTTCAGCACGGTGATGTCTTCAATGTCATCGACATTGACCGACAACAATGAGGCATATTGCTCCTCGTCGGCGTTGGCGAAGTCGAAGTTGTCGTCGGGATTGTCGAATATCTTGTCGTTCACTACGATGAGAGGGTTGGCGTCGCCGTTGATGGTCGTGACACCACGCAGACGCATCTGTGTGCCTGCTCCGAGGTTACCGGATGTTGACACAATGTCGAGACCGGCGATTTCACCTTGAAGTGCCTCGTCGGCCGAGGTGAAGGCAAGTCCCTCCACATCCTCCATCTTCATAGTCTGGCTTGCCACGGTCATTTCGCGCACAGGAATGTTCAGTCCTCCGGAGTTCTGACGTCTGACTCCTTTAATCACAACTTCCTGGATTTGTCCCTGTGCCTCCATCTTGACATTGAACACCGTCTGGCCCTTCAATGGCAGAGTGACGGTCTTGTTTCCGACGAAGGAAATTTGCAGTGTGTTGTTCTGGCTTTTGATGGTCATGGAGAAGTTACCGTTGATATCGGTTGATGTGTGGTTGACGATACGGTTGTTGGCGTCTTTCTCAACCACCGTAGCCATCATCACAGGTCCCATGTCGTCCTCAACCGTACCCGAGATGCGTTGCGCCATTGAGTTGACAGCCCACAGCCCCATAACTACGGTGAGAAGGAATATCCTTATCTTTTTATTGCATATCATTATATTATTCATAATCGGGATATGTTTTAGGTTTCGAATCAATTGTAGTCATTATAAGGCGTTGAGAAGGTCGTCGGCTGTGAAGTCGTCGGCTTCCCAGGCTGCGTTGTATTTCAATGTACTGTCGAAATAGAGAGGTTCGGTGATTTCATGGATCACGCAGAACGAAGATGTCAGGATGCTGTTGTTGCCCTCTCCTGGCGACTTGTTCAGCCAGTAGTCGCGTGCCATGATGTTCGACAGTTTTGTTCCGTCGTTGGCATTCACTGTATGAGCCTGGCCACCACCGTCGGTGACAGTGAGCAGACCACCGCTGCAACTTACCTGGTTCTCTTTCAGCGGCTGGTTGACAGGAGCATACATGCTCTGATATCTGGTGTTTCCTCCGTCACTTGCAGGTATGTATTCGTCGGCATAGAGGGATATATACTGGAAATGATATTTGCAGAACTCGTTCATGCGTTCCACTTTCTGCTTCAGCACCGATGCGTATGGCTCCGGACAGTGTTCCTTGTTGCTTGCTTCGCGGGCTTTCTCAAACATGTCGTAGATGTCGTCCCATGAGGGAAGTCCAGCTGCGTATGCTTTAGCCATTGCGTCGTTGTCAGGAGCATAGAGGGTGTAGTTGAATGTGTTGAACATCTTCACGTTACCCTCCTTGGCAAGGCTGCGGTTCATCACAGTGTTGAAGCTGTAGTCGTTGGTGAAGATGAGCTTTCGCTGCTGGTCCGACACGCCGAACGGGTCTTTTGAATAGTCGTCGCTGTAGCCAATCCAGTACATCAACTCTGCATTGGCGAATCCCGTACACATCTTATAGAACTCGGAGAAACGCTCCTCGTTGGCAAGCACTTGCGACACACTGCGGATGGTTGGCTGAATCACATGGTCGATGCGGTAGGCATAGCCGTTGTCTTCCAATTCAGCCACTTCCACCTTACTTGCAGGAAGTTTGACATCGCTTGCCGGCAGCAGGCCGTCAACCTGGCTTCCACCCTTCACGGTCCAGTCCGTTCCGGCTTTCTCCACTAGGATACCACATCCGCCCTTCGTCTTATAGTATTTGTTGCCGTGGGTAATCGGGTCACCGTTCTCCATGTCGCTGTTCTCAAGCACCACGGTGTGGTGGTCAAGGATGTCGGCAAGTGCAGACTTTATCTGTGCCTGACTGGAGTTGAAACTGAGGTCTGACTGGTTGGTGGTGATCTCGCCGGTCTTCAGGTCGATAGTGTATGCCCGTGCCCCGAGATACTGTTGTGAGCGGAGGTTACGGTCGGTGTTGTCATACCAGAAGTGGAGCACCTGCGCCTTGTTGGTTTCCCAGTTGATGGATGCAGGGTCGAGGTAATAGATGTCCTGTGCTCCGAATGCGTCGTCGTCAGGTACGAAGAAGGCGTATTTCGCTTTCATGGCAAGCAGGTAGTACTGGAAGTCGATGCCGAGATAGGAGTTGAGCTTCTCCTCCACAGCCCAGTCCATAACTTTCATGTCGCGGTAGGTGCAGACAGGACCGAGTACCGAACGGTAGCGGTCGGGAGCGAGCACACCGTGAATCTTATATACGATGCCGTTGTTAGCGATTTTGATGTCGTACTTGCCGTCGTTGCGCACCACGAGCGAATCCACATGCATGTTGAGCAGCTCCGAGGCGTCATTGATGATTTCAGGGAACTTGCTCGGCACAGTGGCTGTGAACGAAGTTTTCTCAATGTTGTTTACAAACGATGTCAAAATCACAGGGTTCGCCTTGTGAACTGAGTCGAGGTTTTCAAGCAGGTTCTCACGGGTGTTGGGTTTCTTGCCGTACTCGTTGATAATGAATGCGCCTTTTGTGCTGAAATACCCCCAGAGCGCATCGTCGGTAGGCACGAACATTGCGCCCATGTCGGTGATTTTAGCGATGTCGGCAGTCGAGCGGTTTGAGTTGGGATAATATTCGTTCCATCCCGGGTCGTAGTTCAGCACTTCGTTGGTTGGTTTGGCGGTGCCGTTGGGGTCGGTGTTGCCGTCGGCTCCCTGGGATATGACACTGAGGTATCTCACCTTATATATATTATCATGCTGTGTGTAGCCGTTTGCTGCAGCTGTCTCCGGGTTCTGGCTCACCCATGAGTTATATGAGGTCGTTGTGTTATTGTCAGGGTAAGCCACCTTGAAATAGTCGAGGATATGGTTAAAAAACTGCAAGTCCTTATCCTTTCCAATCACCTGTGCCATATTGCCTGGCTGAACCAGCACGTCCTGTACCTGATGGATATATCCGTTAAGGCAGGTGATGTCTTTCTTGATGATTTTGTTGTCGTAGATATACACCGGCTTCTCGCTGTCGTTATACACTTCGCCTGTGATGATGGCAAAGTCGGAGCGGTCGCCAGATGTTGATATGCCGTTGTTCACCATCTGCTCACGTGTGAAATGCACAATGGGAGGTGTGGTGTTGTCTAATACTGCCCATATCGGCTGTCCGCTTTCGCGGAAAGTGTCCCAATAGGCGTTGTTTTTGGGCATCTCTGCCGGCATGATTTTGGTGATGGTGTCAATCACACTGATGTTGGAGGGATGCTTCAGTGCCATGCCTTCCGACATGCCTGTGGTGGAGGCGGTCGATTCCACATTGGCAAGCATGTTCGTCAATAGCGCATTGTCAAGCATGGAAGAGTAGAGCAGCAGCTTCTTCTGTGCGTAGGTCAGGTCATCGTAGGATGATGCCCCCCACTCATTGTTTTTGAAGAATCGTTGGAACGCTTCATCGTTGGCAGGAAAGATAGTTTTACTTCCCGTCCGGTTCAACGTCTCGGCATAGCCCAGGTCATCAATCAGGCGAAGGTAGGTGGTGAACGTGCCGTCGAGCTGTCCACCGTCCTTCAGCTCGGAATAGATGCTCCCGCCAAGCCACGACGGCTTAGAGTCTTCATCGACATCCCCGTAGATATCCCCGTAAGTGTCATCACAGGAATAGAGCAGGAGTGATCCGAAGAATAACGTTAATAATAGTACTTTTTTCATAATTTTATTTAAGTGGTGTTTAGTGTAGTCTATAACATGAGGTGGGCTCCATAATGGCTATGGAGCGCACCTTGAAGTTTAGTCAGTTTACAAAATTATGATTTTTTTACGATTCATGCAAACAAATCTTAATTTTTTTGTTTCTTTTTTTATCTTAAGTCGTAAATATTGAAATCGTAAACAGAAAACGGATTTCATCTACTCTTCTTTATTGCCGGCCATGATGTTGATGACAGCCACGATGTCGCTGATATCGACCTCGCCGTCACCGTTCACATCAGCAAATCTGTATGCTGCTGTCCCAGCCATGGTGTTGATGACAGCCACTACGTCGCTGATGTCCACTTCGCCGTCCTCATTCACGTCGCCTTTAATGTGCTTTGACTCAACCACGAAGAGCAGACCCTCGCTCAGGCGTGAGTCGTCCCAAGCCAGGCCTTTGCTTGCGTCGAGCACGTCGGATGCCAGGGTAGGGGTTCCGCTAAAGCTCTGTGCATCCCAGATTCTGATGGAGTCACCCACGGCAAATGTGTGGTCTTCTGCTACGTTCACCACCACAGTTCCGTTACAGGTCATTCTGTTGATGTTCATGAGCGTGGAGCATCCGTTTCCGTTTGCGGAGACTGTGGCGCTGGCACATTTGCTTGCGTTTATGCTGATGATGCCGGTTGGACCCACTGTCAGAGCCCGGCTGCCGAAGTCGAGTGCGCCGATGGCGGATGTGGATGTCAGTCCGGGAGCCAATGTCCCGTTCACGGTAACCAACGTGTTGGTCAGCAAACCAATGCCCGACAGGGTTGCTCCTTTCGCCACGGTCACAGCGCCTTTGCCCAGGCAAGATTTGCTGCTTGTCCTTAGCTCACCGGCAGATACTTTCACGGAGCCGCTGTTGGTCCAGGCACCCGAAACGGTCATTTTGCATGAGCCGATTTTCTCGAAATTGGCTTTGTTGTTGCCTCCTCCATCTACAAGTTTTCCAGAGAAGGTGAAGTCACCAAGCGTGTCGTTGCCCACTATCCAGGTGTTGCTGCCCGATACGGCTGTCTGGTTCTGATAGTTGGAATTGGGGGCGTCGAGGTTTCCCTGTCCGGTGAGTTTGCCGATTTTGAATGAGTGGCAAACGTTGTTTACATAGCAGTCGGCCGCGATGTCGAGTGTGGCGTTCGGCAGTCCGAAGGAGTTGTCGAATGGCAGGGTGATGCTTTTGTTCGTGTGCTTGATGGTGCCCTTGAATTTGCTCCAGTCGCCGGTGATTCTCACACGGCTTACGGTGTTGGTGGGGTTCACGGTCAATGTGCCGCTGCCAGTCAGTTTGTTGGTGTGGTTTGCATAATAATTGCTGGCAAGGGTGAGTGTTGCCTTTGCGTTTTCATCCACTTCTATCTGACAATCAGTAAATCCGCTGCCGCTGATATTGCCTGTGCCCTCAAGCAGCACTTTTTTGGTGTAGGTGGTTGTGGCGTAATTCACCGTACCGGCTTGAACGACGAGGGTTGATGCGCTCAGAGTGCCTTGCATGTCGAGCTTGCCTGAACCTTTTTTCGTTAGCTTGGTGCCGGCTATGTTCTTCTCCATCACAAACGCTTTGCCGTTATTAATCACACCGCCTTCGTCGCCTTCCATCTTGATGGGAGAACCCATCTTCACGTCGGCTGTTGTCTGGAGCACCGCTCCGTTCTCCATGATGAATTTATTGAGTAAGGTGGTCACACCGCCGAGGTTACCGTAGGCTTGTGTGCTGTTTGCCAGGCTGCTCACCCTGACGGTTCCGCCTCTCAGATAGTTACCGCCTGTATAGGTGTTGTCGTTCGAGATGGTCAGCATACCGCTGCCTTCCTTCACAAGTGCCCCGCTTGAGATTATGCCGCTGCCACTGAATGTGTAGGCTGTGCTGTTGTTCACGAAGATCGTGTCGGCAGGCAGTTCTTCACCAGCTTTCAGCGTGACTGTGAACAGTTTTGCTGAGTCTGTAAAGTTCACGATATCGCCTTGGGCGAAGATGTCGGGAGTCTGTTCTGGATCGTTCAGCAGATAGAAGTTCTCTGTGGTGGCATAGTCCCATGTGCCTGATTTCAAACCGCTCCATACGATCTCACTTGGACCGCGTACAGCTCCAAGCACAAGGTAGAGGTCACCGTTCTCTGCTCGCTCAAATCCGGCTTTCAGGCTCGTGAGGCCTTCAACCTTGATATTGGCAAGAGAGCCGCTCAGCTCGCCCACGTTACCGATGAGGTATTTCCCTGGCTCTAACGTTCCTGCTCCTTCTGCCTTATGCTCCACAATTTCGATTACTGGCATCTGGTAGGCGGGGCCGTATTGCCAGTTTTTCTTGACGATAGAGAGCTTCTTGGTGATTATCTTGTCGCTTTTTGTACCTTCTGAATAGAGGTCAAGTTTCAGGCGGCTGCCGATTCCCATCACGTAGATGGAGTCGGCTGTGATGGTGCCGATGGCATCGTCGCCTCCAGGGCTGACCACCGACGCATAGTCGGCTTTCAGCGATTTGAATGTGGCTTCACTGGCATGGGAATAGAGCTTTCCAAACCGGTTCACCCACACGTTGCTGTTGGCTGCCGAGCCGTTGAAGTTCACGGTGCCTGCCCAGATGTTGGTCTCGCCGCTGTAGGTCATATCGACAGCGGGAAGGGTAAGAATTCCGTCACCCTGTTTCACCACGCGTGTGTTGCCTGTCAGCGCACCTCCGCTAACCTCACAAGTGTAGTAACTCCTGTTGATTGCGGTGTTTTTCACTGTTGCGTTGCTCTCTGCGGTTCCTTCCACCGATGAAGGCACATTGAACGTCACCATATAGGGGCTTGCTCCTTCTGCGATATTAATTTTTGTGTCGTTAAACTCACATACAAGCAAGTGCTCGTCGGTTGTGGTGATTGTGCCGCCGTTTTTCACTTCAGTCCGTCCGGTCATGGTGTATGGAGGAGGAGCCACGGTGATGCCTTCCAGTTCTCCGAGGAAATAACTCTTATGGGGTGGCTGGTTGTAGCCCATCGACTGCCATACCATCGCATTGCGGTACTGGTGGTCTGCCCATAGTGTCGGGATACGGTAGTTGGTTGGGTAGTTGGTGGTGTAAATCACGAGGGCGTTATCACCGTAACGCAACACCAGCTCCTCGCGCCAGTCGCCGAGGATATCGCCCACAGCGCCGGCATTGTTTTTCGAGTCGTTGGCAAGTGAGCCAACGCACTGAACAAGTCTTGAACCTGTGCCTGGCTTATAAACCACTGCCGCTTTTGCTGTGCCCGGGCTGTCCATGTATTCGTCGCAGAGGTCGCCGTCCCAATAGATTCGGCAGTTCAGGTCCGACCAGTCCATCAGGTTCATGCTGCTTATGATTTTGTCGGATACTGAACTGATCCATCCGGAGTTGACACTACGTCCGAAGGAGCCGGGGTAATCGTTCACGAAATTGGCCATCAATGCTCTGCCGTCGTCACCGCCTGCATCTACTTTCACATACATTTCTGAAGTGGTGGCGTTCCGGTAGTTACATCCAAATTTGGCTCTGCCTTCCTCCAGGCAAGCAAACTGTTCTGCGCCATGACGGTAGGGGTCGAAGTCGGAGCAGTGCTGGGCATCTCCATGTCCGAAATTGGTGGTTGACAGTCCTTTTCCGTTGTCGTCTATCACCATCGAACCGAAGATAATCTCGTCTTTTCCGTCCCAGTCAACATCGCCGACAGCGAAGTTGTGGTAACCGTTTCCGAACCAGGGAGAACTGCCGTTGGTGCAGGTCCAGCGCCATCTCTCTGTGAGTTTATGAGTGGTTTTGTCCACATCCAATGCGATGAATTTATGCCTTGTGTATGCTCCTCTTCCAAGGAAGATGCTGGCATGGCGACCATCGAGGTAGGGAGCGCCCCAGTAGTGCTTGGTCGAACGGTGTCCGTAGCTGTCGCCCCAGGCGCTGTTCAGCGCATTGTCGTAGGCGACAATCTGTGAGCTGTAGGAACCTTGTCTTGACCAGTCGATATATTGGTTGAACTCAGAGGTTTCCAACCGGGGAAGCGGATAGTCCATATAGTCGGGATGACTGGAAGGGCCGATTTGATAGGGTTTTCCTGTGGCTCCTTCAAGATACAGCAGATATTCATTTCCGGCGCTTGTGTATGCCTGACTTCCGCCTAAGAGACGGTTGCGGGTGTCAACATTCATGTTGCCGATTTGTAGGCTTGTGCCGTCTGCGAAATGGATGACTGTGCCGTCCTGGCATCTTAGAAGCACTTCCGCCTTTCCGTCCTCGTCCCAGTCGTATGCCACTGCATCCCATTGCTCGTCGGGACCGGCAATCATGTTCGGACCCAAGTCAATCCACCATAGGCGCTTGCCTTCGATGTCGTAGCAGTCGAGATGGTTGAACCGCACTTTCTGGCTGGTGTTCGTGGCATCGTTGCATGGACGTTTGATGATGAACTCGGTTATGCCGTCGCCTGTCAGATCGCCCAGGCTGACATCGTTCACCTGATAGTAGCTGCCTGCCGGATCCCCGTTCCTATCCACTGGCTCAATCAGGTTAATCTGCTTGTAGCCTGCACTCCAGCTGGTCACGGCTTTGCATTTCTCCTGTTCCACACCTCTGACAACAGCTGCCACCTGATATTGGGTGGAGGCGTTTCCGTTGTTGTCGTTGTAGTTGGATTTTTTCAGGTTTGACGCGATTTTCGAACCGTTGGCATACAGGTTGTAAGTCACATCGTAATACTCCTCTCCCAATACTTTCCAGCTGACGAAGTTGCCGCTGGTGCGTGACGGTACTGCCACAAGGCCGCGGTTTTCCTTGTCGGTCACGCGTTGTGCAAATGCACCGCAAACCAGGTGCATGAGCACAAAAATAAGTAATAATCGTTTCATTTCATTTATAGTTAAGTAGTTATTTTTTGTTTGCTATTTCACTGTCCCGCTATGATGTTGATGACAGCCACGACATCTGATATGTCAGTGGCATTATCCCCGTTTACGTCAGACAACGGATAGATTTGGGTTCCGGCTATGCTGTTTATTACAGCCACAATGTCGGAGATGTCAACAGTTTTGTCCTCGTTTACGTCACCCTTGAGTGTCGCTGGAGTCTGCTCGTCTATGAGCGGAATCTGGCTCATGTCCATACCGCTGCCCAGGAAATAACCAAGGTTGGTCGGCTGGTTGTAGCCGATATTCTCGTTCAGTGCCGACATCAGGTAAGTGTGGTCGCTCATCAGGTAGGGGAATTTGTAGTTAGTGGGATACCATGTGGAGAAAATCTTGATGTCTTCAAGAAGGGTGTGGTCCGGAACAATCACTTCCTCGCGCCAGTCACCAAGCAGGTCGCCATACCATGAGGGGTTGGACTTTGTGCCGTTGATGAATCCTATGGAGTAGCGGTACATGGTGAACACGCGTCCGTTGCCGCTGTAACCTTCGATTATGCCTTCGTTGATGAGCTGACGGTTCAGACTGCCGCTAAACCAGATGCCGGCGTTGCAGGATGAAGGCTCGTAGCCCAAATCAGTTCCCGACTGGCTGAATGCGTGCGAGTCGTACATCCAGAACTCACAACCAGGGTATTTATCGTCGATGTCTGCAACCATGCACCGGCCCATGTCGTTGTTGCTGTCAGCCACTTTCGACCAGATGACTTTTCCTGTGGCGGCATCATGCAGGGCGATTTGTGTCTTTCCTGTTTCCAGGCAGTGGAACACCTGAAGCCCGTCTCGGTTAGGTAGAAATTTCCCCACGTGGTTGGCGTCGCCATGTCCGAGTTGGGTGTTCCATAGTCCGATACCATCGTGATCGACTGCCATTGAGCCGTACATCACTTCGTCGAATCCGTCGCCGTCGAGGTCGGCAACGTTAAGCGAGTGGTTTCCCTGACCGGCGTAGGTGCTGTTGGCCTTCCCGTCTTTCCCTTTGCCGCTCTTTGATGTGTCGAACGTCCATTTCACGGTCAGCTGACCGTCACGGTAGTCGTAAGCGCGTATTACGGATTTACCATATACGCCACGGCCGACAAGAATAGATGGCAGACCTGTCGCGTCGAAACAACCCACGCCCATGCGATGGGAATTGGCTCGTTTGAAATAGTCGTCACCCCATTCATCGCTCGTTCCGCGGGGGATGTAGTCGGCACGTGCTAGTTCCTTGCCTGTGCTGCCGTCGATGACCGACACGAACTCCGGACCCTGAGAAGGGTAGTGGTCGATCCAGCCCCCGGTCCAGGTGCGGTAATCGGTCTTTCCGTCACCGTTTGTGTCGCCGATTTCCGTTCCGTCGCCGAACACGGTGCCTTCAGAGGTACGGATGGCCATCTCACATTTGCCGTCACCGTCGAAGTCGGCAACAGCAAATGAGGTACTGTTGCCCAGCAGGCTGTTAGGACCCGACATCACCCGCCACAGCAGGGTGCCGTCGAGTTTGTAGGCATCCCAGATTGCCTGATGACGAACCGCTTTCATGGAAGTGTCTGCACCCGTGCCGTCGCTGAACAGCATGCCGGGACGGGGACCATGCGACTGAAGCCGCTTCACCACAATCTCCATCTCTCCGTCGCCGTCGAGGTCGCCCACACTCACGTCGTTGGCAGTGAAATACACGGTGTCAATTCTGCAGACATCTTCATGGGTGTCCTTCAGGGGAATGGATATATATGGCAGTTTGTCCTGATAAATACGTTCATCTACAACAATCGAGTCGAGACATTTTTCCATGATGGCTTTTTTCTGGTCTGCACTTGTTATCATGGACTTTGGCTTTTCAATGTCACCGCTGATGAGATAGTAGGTGGTTCTGGCCGTTGGAGGTGTGGCAATCTGAAAACAGGTGGAGTTGATGATTGGTTCGCTGCTTTTCCTTGTGAGTACGCCGTTGGGAGTGGCTGTCGGCTGGCTGAAGATGTAGAACGATGTGTCCCAACTGTCGGTTGGCAGCATTCTCCAGGTGAGTAAGAGCTTTCCGTTGGCAGCAAGATTGTCTGAGCCGTTCGTAGTTGTGTTGCTGAGAGCGTTAATTGATGCCCACATCTTGCGCGGACCACGGCATGTGGTCTGTGCGGATGTGCTGCCAATGAGTGTCATTGCGCAAATCGTGAAGCTTAGTAGTTTTTTCATTTTTCTTAGTTAGCGTTTAAATATTGCGCAAAATTAACCTTATTTTAAATAATGTAAAGTGGACAATTGTTCAACAATATGGTCAAATGTACAATTTTTCTTAAATGAGAACAATCATAATTCCTGACAATTAATAATGCTGAAATAGCATAATAATACGTAAATTATAAATTGCTAAATCTTAATTCTGATTCATTTCCCGTATTTGCTTGGTGTCACCCCGTATGCTGTCTTGAAACACTTGTTGAAATAGGAGAGGTCCTGGATGCCCACACGGTAGCAGACTTCCGACACGGTGAGACCGCCATCATACAATAGTTTACCTGCAAGTTTCATCCGTTCTGCCAGCAGATATTTGTTGGGCGACATGCCTGTCAGTTCCTTTGCCTTGCCGTAGAATTTTGTGCGCCCCATGTTCATCAGCTGAGCCAGTTGGTCCATCGTGAAGTCTGGGTCGTCGATATGTTGTTCCATCAGGCTCTGCATCTTCTCAAGAAACAGCTTGTCGCTACGGCTTGTCAGGATGGCACTGCCTCCTGTTTTGTCATCTTTCAATGCGGATTTGCTTTCATCCCCTTTCACGATTTCTGCGTTAACCTTGGTCTGCTCACCCCATTTTATCAGCTGTGCCATTCGGGCAACCAGCACATGGAAATTGCAGGGTTTCACCATATAATCGTCAGCACCAGCCTTATAACCTCTTATAATATAGTCCTCTCCTCCGTGGCCGGTAAGCATAATCACAGGGATATGGGCGGTCTGCTCGTTGTTTTTAATCTGGCGCACAATCTCATAGCCTGTAGTGTCGCCGAGGGTCACGTCGCAAAGCACTAACGACGGTATGGTTTTCACCACACCCTCATAGCCTTTCTGACCTTCTGTGAACCCCTCTGTCTTGAAATAGGCACTAAGCTCCGACAAAATCATGTCGAGCATGTCGGGGTCGTCCTCAATCACCACCACGCTGTGGTTGTTCATCGCAACAGGCATCAGCTCACGGATCATTGGCTCCTGGTTGCGATCTTTCTTTGCGCTTTGGTCGATGGCTTCCACGATTTTGAAGTCATCGGCTGTGTAGGGTGAAGAGTCAGCAGGCAGGGTGAAGGTGAATTTGGAACCATGGTCGAGCTGATGGTAATTCAGGCTGCCGTGATGTTTCTCTGCCATTTTATAGGATGTGTACAGACCGATGCCGATTCCCCCGGGCGACACCTCACCTTCCATAAACGGATGGAAGAGCTTCTGCTGACGTTCTTCGCTGATGCCCGGACCATTGTCTTCTACGGCCAACAGCAGCTGCTCGCCCTCTTTTGTCAGCTTCATCGATATGGTTCCTTTCTCTGGAGTGTATTTGATTGCGTTGGAGAGCAAGTTATACACCACCGTGTCAACGATATGTTTGTCGAAAGCCACCAGATATTGCTTTGTGAACGGGGTAAACGTGATGTTCTGCTCACGTTGCTGTGCCATATTCCAGAAGTCTTGGAATATGTCGCGGATAAAACCTACGATATCACTTTCCTCCACACGCAGACGCAGGCTCTCCGTATTCACTTTCTGGAATTCAAGCAGCTGATTGACAAGCTGAGAGAGCCGCCGTGAGCCTCGTTTCACTGTCTGGACCGTTTTTTTCGTTACGCTTTGTGGATTGCTCTCCGACATCTTGGAGGCGGCACCCGTGATAATAGAAAGCGGGGTGCGGAATTCGTGAGCCACATGGGTGAAGAAGTCGATTCTGAATTTTGTCAGCTGTTTCTCTAGTTTCATCTGCTGATGCAGGTTGAACCGCTCACGCCAGTTTTTGTAAATATAATAGGTGGCAGCTGCGGCGAGTGCGAGATAGAGCATCCATGCCCACCATGAGTTCCACCAGGGCTGGTGTATCCGGATGTCGAGAGTTGTCTCCTGGCTGTCAGCAAGCCTGCCGTTCACGCTACGAAGGTGGAACGTGTAGTGTCCGGGAGGCAGGTTGCCGTATTCTGCACTGCTCTCAATGGTAGCCTCATTCCAACTTTTCTCGAAACCTTCCAGGTAATACTGGTACATCGATGACTGGATATTGTCGTAGTCGAAATTAGAGAAAAAGAATTTCAGGGTGTTTTGGCTATGGGCAAGGTTCAGTTGCTGACCATCGTAATAGTCCGACCACTTTTCTCCCTGTGAGATGAGTGTCCCGTTCACAGCCACACCAGTCGTGGTGACTGAGTGGACAGTGATTTTTTTGTTGCCGACGGCTTTGGGATTGACCACCACCACGCCATTGGCGGTTCCGAAAAGCAACTTTCCGTTGTCTAGACGTAATGCGCAGTTGTGGGAATAGAGACTGCTCTGTATATCATCGCCAAGCCGGTACACGTCGATGCTGCCGCTCTGCTTGCTCAGCCTGGCAAGTTTACCTTCTGTGGCTATCCATATATTCCCGTCATCGTCCTCTTCTATCGAGTAGATATTATAATTGGGGAGACCCTGCTTCGTGCCGATGGCATCGACCACGGGTTTCTTCACGTTTTTCACGTTCAGGTGGAGCGCACCGGTGCCCATACCGCCTATCCACAGGGTGCCGTCGCTTGCCACAGTCATACAATGGATTTCGTTGATTGGAAGCAGCTTATTGTGGATGTTGTAGCAAAGAAAATCTTCTGCAGTGATTTTCTCCTTGTTTGTGTCCACCGAATAGAGCCCGTTATATGTGGCTATCCACATCCGTCCGTTTTGGTCTATGTCTATGTCGTTGATGCGGTTCTCGTTCATGTCGGTGTTCAGAAACTGTGTCAGTTTCAGTTGTCCGCCAATGGGATAACTGGTCAGGAACAGTCCGTGCTCCCATGTAGCCACCCAAATGCGGTTTTTTTTGTCAACTGCCAGGTCATAGACTGCCACTGCTGGAAAAAAATGAAGTGAGTCTAAGCGGGTGTATTGCTGACCGTCGATAAACAGTCCGTTGTTGCGGGTGCCTACCCAGATGTGTCCGTCCTTGTCGTCGATATAGGAAAAAGGACTGGATTTGAAGGTGTTTTCCAGGTGAAACACACCGTTTGTGGGAGTCAATGAATAAAGTTTGTTGTCTCTGGTGCTCACCATCACTTCACCGTTCTCTTTACGGTAGAGCATATAAATGTGATTGGCAGCATTGTTTGGATTCTGGGGTTCCGGACGCAGATACCCCTCTTCTATTTTTTCAGTGATATGTATGCATGCCACGCCGGCATCTTCCTGACTCACCCACAGAGAGCCTGACTGGTCGAACATGATGTCTAACAGATAGTCTGTGGCGATGAGTGGACGGGAGTCAGATTGTTTGTGCTGCTCCAGACTGTCTGTCACAGGGTCATATACAAACAGTCCGCTGCCGTAAGAGGCGATATAGAATTTGCCGTCGGATCCTTTGGTGGTGGTGAACTTTCGGTTACGTCCCGTTGTGATATTCAGGTCGTTCATCAGATCCAGGCGTTTCACATTGCCTTTTGAAGGAAAGATGAAGAGTGTACCGCCACCCGACACGCAACTGTTCCCATCGAACTCGTCGAGCACAATCGCGTTATTGCCCATCTGGCAGTCTGGGGGGGTTGAGAATGATTGTGTCTTGAAGTCCATCAACAGAGTCTTGTTCTCAGTGAATATCACCCATTTGTCCTGCCAGATGAAATTACCGTTCTGTGACCCCACTTTAGCCAGCTCAAGAGGAATCGTCAGTATCTGTTTTTTTTGTTTGTCCGTACCATACACCAGCACACGGTTATCTTTCGTCAGGAAATAGGTCTGATTGCCCCAAGCGCAGCCACGGCTCACGGGAATGCCATCAATCACTTTCTCCAATTTATGGTCTGAGCCTACGGTAAACACGTTTTGTTCGGTGATTACCCAGATGTTGCCGATGGAGTCTTCCACTAGGCGTATGATTTTCTCGTGGGGGAAACTGCCGTCATCCTGCTGAAAGTCGTGGCAGTCGAATTTACCGTCCATGAACAACACTTGTCGGATTTGTGTGTCGTCGTACATCCAGAAGCCGCTTTTTGTGAACATACAGCGCCGGTAGCTTTTGTGGATATCGTGCTCTCCTGCAAAGTTGACAAATTGCTTATGTGCCAGGTCATAACAGGCGTAGGTGTAGATAGCAGTCCTAATCCACAGCAGATTGTGGGAAGGGTCGGCAAACAGGTTGCCCAGGTTTGCCTGCTGGATGTAATCTCCGTAGCCAAGGAAATAGTGGTTGTTGAATGTATAACCGTCGTATCGGCATAGGCCGTAGGCGGTGCCAAGCCAGATGTATCCGTCGTTGTCTTGAAGAATATCATAAACCTTGTTGGATGTGAGCCCGTCATCCACAGTAAGGTAGTTGCTGATCATCTGGTTCACAGGAGCAGCAAGTGCGTATAGTGTATGAAAAACAATGCAGAAAGCCAGTGAGAACAGCTTTCTTTTGATTTGGTTAGTCATCATTCTTTTGTCAATAGCGGTTAGTAAAGCTGAAAAGAATAATTAGGGTTAGTCTTCTTGTCTTCTTTAAAGATGCAAATATAAAAAAAAATCATCAAATATCCATGTTTTTGGAGAGATTTATGGAAAAAAAGCTTATACACATGACGTATGAAAGCATTTTATAATGAAATAATATGTTTTTATCACAGAGACTTTACTGTGTAATAATTCTTTAGAGGCTTCACCTCCTCCCATTTTCCATCTTTTCATGGATCTGTCTCTTTGACGTTTCCACCTCCATGACCTCCACGGTCCGGTAAAAACCACAAAAAACTTACAAAACATAATCCCCCCCAAAAAGCATTTCAGTAGTTTTGAAAAAAATATTTTTTATGGCTTTTATTTCATCTTTATTCCGTATCTTTGCAAAAAATATAAAAAAAAAGACGGACTAAGATGGTCTTACTTCTTCTCAGATTAGACCCTCAATTTCCGTCTTTTTTGTTTTGTTGACTTATTCGTAACTTTGACTCACTTCAAAATTTCTCTTCCTCGGAAAAATAAATGTATTTCTTTTGCACCCGCTTAACCGAAAATTTTGTAACTTTGCAAAACAAATTAACCAATTCATAAGTCAGATGAAGGCATTAGAAAAGATTTTTGCTGAGAAATTACTGAAGATTAAAGCTATCAAGCTGCAACCGGAAAACCCGTTCACATGGGCGAGCGGATGGAAGTCACCCTTTTATTGCGACAACCGCAAGACTTTGTCGTATCCTGATTTGCGCACGTTTGTGAAGACAGAGCTCACCCGCGTCATTATGGAGAATTTTAACGACGTGGATGCCATCGCTGGTGTTGCCACTGGAGCTATCCCACAGGGGGCACTCGTGGCAGATTTGCTCAACAAGCCGTTCGTGTATGTCCGCTCCAAACCAAAGGATCACGGACTGGAGAACCTAATTGAGGGCGAATTGCGGCCAGGCATGAAAGTGGTGGTGGTGGAAGACCTCATCTCCACCGGCGGCAGCAGCCTGAAAGCGGTTGAAGCCATCCGTAACAACGGTTGTGAGGTCATTGGCATGGTGGCTGCCTATACCTACGGCTTCGATGCGGCAAAAGAGGCATTCAAGAAAGCGGATGTCCAGCTGATGACGCTCACCAACTATGAGGCAGTGCTTGAAGTAGCGTTGAAAACAGGATATATCACCGAGCCTCAAGTGGCTGTTCTCAACGCCTGGCGTAAAAACCCGGCTCAATGGAAAGGATAGAATATGGCAAAATACGAAAGCAAGAAAAAGGCGATACCCTACGCACAAAGTGTGGTATATGCCAAGCTCTCCGACTTGAGAAACCTCGAAGTGCTGAAAACACGCCTTAACAGCGACCAGCCTGACATTCCAGACGATATGAAGTCGCAGGTGAGCGACGATCAGCTCAGCAAGGCGAAAGAGTTGATACAAAACATGGAGTTCACAGCCGACACCATGAGCATCGACATACCGCCAGTGGGAAAACTTGTGGTGGAAATCATTGAGCGGGAGCCTGAGAAACTGGTCAAGCTCACATCCACACAGTCGCCCATTCCGCTGACAATGTGGATTCAGCTCGTGCCGACTTCTGATACATCCTGCGCCATGCGCCTGACGCTGGAGGCAGAACTCAATATGTTCCTTAAGATGGCTGTCGGAGGAAAACTTAAGGAAGGAGTTGATAAGTTTGCTGATATGCTTGCCAAAATCCCATACGGAGAATAGGCATAAATCATTGTCCCGGATATTCCGGTTCTCCGGATATTCTGGGAAAAAATCATAATCATTAATCCCCATGGACAATATCTGGACCAAATCCGTCCACATGACCCGTGAAATCGAGAAGTTCACTATCGGACGCGACCGGGAGATGGACATGTATCTCGCTAAATACGACGTGCTTGGCAGCATGGCACATATCACCATGCTCGAAACGATAGACCTCCTTACGGAAACAGAGTTACAGCAACTGCTCACAGAGCTCAAAGCTATCTATCGGGAGATAGAGGAAGGCAAGTTTGAGATAGAGGAGGGGGTGGAGGATGTCCATTCACAGGTGGAGCTGATGCTCACCCGCCGTTTGGGCGACACAGGCAAGAAAATCCACAGTGGCCGATCACGTAACGATCAGGTGCTGCTTGACCTCAAGCTTTTTATACGTGACCAGTTGCATGATATCGCCACACTTACGAAAGGACTTTTCGACGAGCTTATCCAGCAGAGCAACCGTTATAAAGACGTGCTCATGCCTGGCTATACTCATCTTCAAGTGGCGATGCCCTCCAGCTTCGGACTCTGGTTCGGTGCCTATGCAGAGAGTCTCGTCGATGATATGCAGTATCTGCTTGCTGCATGGAAAATCACTAACCGCAATCCGCTTGGTTCGGCAGCTGGTTATGGCAGCTCTTTCCCGCTTAACCGGCAGATGACTACCGACCTGCTCGGATTTGACAGCATGGATTACAATGTGGTCTATGCCCAGATGGGCCGGGGCAAAACCGAGCGCAATGTGGCGTTCTCCATGGCGAGCATCGCCGGCACCGTGGCGAAGCTGGCTTTCGATGCCTGTATGTTCAACAGCCAGAACTTCGGATTCGTCAAGCTTCCCGACGATTGCACAACCGGGTCAAGTATTATGCCGCATAAGAAAAACCCCGATGTGTTTGAGCTGACACGTGCCAAATGCAACAAGCTGCAGGCATTACCTCAGACCATCATGATGATTATGAACAACCTCCCGAGTGGCTATTTCCGCGATCTGCAGATCATCAAGGAGGCGTTCCTTCCTGCGTTCGACGAGCTCAAAGACTGTCTCGTCATGGCTGCATATATCATCAACAAAATGAAGGTGAACGAGCATATCCTCGATAACCCGATTTACGACCCGATTTTCTCTGTGGAGGAGGTGAACCGTCTTGCTAGAGAGGGCATACCTTTCCGGGATGCCTATAAGAAAGTGGGGCTAGACATAGAGGCGGGCAATTTCAAGCCCAATAAGTCTATCTGCCACACCCATGAGGGCTCGGCAGGCAACCTCTGCAACGGCAAGATTCAGGCACTTATGGACAACGTGATGGCAGACTTCCAGTTCGACAAAATGGACAACGCCATTCAGTCACTTCTTTGTTGTTAGAGTCAGTCCTTTGGGGAGACATGATTTTTGTGTGCCTTTACTAAATATCTAAATACTCAAATAAATCATAAATAAAATAAGATGTTCTACAGATATTCCGGTAACAGCGGCATCCAGCTGCCTGTTCTCTCTTTAGGCCTTTGGCATAATTTCGGCGATGTTGATGATTTCGCCAAGGCACGCGATATGATTATCCATGCTTTCGACAGTGGCATCTGCCATTTTGACCTCGCCAACAACTACGGACCCTCGCCAGGCAGTGCTGAGACAAATTTCGGCAAGGTGCTCCATGACGACCTATATGCCCACCGTGACGAGATGTTCATTTCATCAAAGGCTGGTCACGAGATGTGGCCAGGAGTGTATGGCGATGGCAGTTCCCGTAAGAACATTATCGCCTCATGCGACCAGAGCCTCCGGCGATGCAGGTTGGAATACTTCGACATTTTCTACAGTCATCGTTACGATGGAGTCACGCCTGTGGAGGAGACTATGGAAGCACTTATCCAGCTGGTTCGTCAAGGAAAAGCTCTCTATGTCGGCATCTCCAAATACCCACCTGAAAAGCAGCAGCTCGCTTATGATATCCTCCGGGAGGCAAAAGTGCCGTGTCTGCTCAGCCAGTACCGCTGCTCGATGTTCGATCCTAAAGCACAGATGGAAAATTTCCAGCTTGCTACCGACAACGGCAGCGGCATCATCTGTTTCTCTCCTCTTGCACAGGGACTGCTCACTGGCAAGTATGATAACGGCATACCGGCGAACAGTCGCGCGGCAAAATCAACGGGGTTCCTTCAACAGAGCCAAGTCACGACCGAGCGCGTGGAGGCGGCACGAAAATTGGGAGTCATCGCCAACGAGCGAGGACAGAGTCTTGCCCAGATGGCACTTGCCTGGTTGCTCACCGATCAGCGTGTCACTTCACTCATTATCGGAACCTCATCCGTAGCACAGCTCGACAACAACCTCTCCACGCTTGATAACCTCAGTTTCTCCGAAGACGAAATCCGGCGAATCCATAACATCATTTCAGACCCTCAGCTTTGGTTCTAATAAGAATAAGAGACGGTAGTTATTGCATTTGACGGAGGACATACGTCCACGACCCACAGACTCGTTAAATCCCCATTTTATTCCTTTTTTTACTTCCTGAGCTTGAATAAACCGTAAATATGTAAATCAAAATAAAACTATGAAGCATTCTCTGTCTGTAGTCTGTCTCGTGTTGCTTGTGTGCCTTTCGGCTTGTAAAGACGATGTCAGCAGTGTCTATTCATCAAAAAACCGAGTGCAGTGCGGTTTTAATGTTGTTTCGTATGCTGAACTGGTCAATTGTATTGACAATTACGGACAGTTTTCATCCATCAGACAGTTGGGCAACAAAATCATCATGAAATCAACCAGCAGCACCAATACCTACGACTTTGACGCCATCTCTGCTCGCAGCTTTTATTTCGGACTTGGCGGACTGATAGTCGGCACACCTAATCTCACATCCGACGGAAATCGCTACCGCTGCTACGACCTCGCTTGCCCCAATTGCGACCGTGCCGGCTACCGCCTTGACATCAGCGACAACGGGCGGGCAAAATGTTCCCATTGCGGAATTATATACGACCTCAACAACGACGGAATCATCATCGACAAAGGACAGAGCAACTTCGATTTCCCCCGTGTGCTCTACCGATATAGGATTACCTATGACGGCGTGATGATACACATGTATAATTGAATATTTCAGAGTAATCAGAATAATCATAGATACTGACTAAATAACATGAAACATTTATTTACCGTTCTGTTACTGCTGTTATCATTCTCTGTTGCTTTTGCGCAGGAACCTTATTCGCAGGAAGCCCTTGTGGAGTCGGAATACGGCCGTTTATCCACAAACCAGAAAGTCAATATCATAGCCTTTGTCACCGCAATGGAAGACGAGGAGGAACACCCCGAGTTTCTCGGTGATTTCTATGATGCTTGGCAGAACTATCTCCATGGACGAAAACTGAAGAACAATGAGGTCCTGATTGTGGATGTCAAAAACGGCTATATGCATTATGAGCAGGACTATGCAGATGTGGATGGTCCTGGTTGGAAAGGCATCAAGGAGGAATGCTACTGGAACTGTAGCGACGGAAAGCATAAGCTGATTTGCGAGAACGTCATGTTTTTGCACAACGGAAAACCTAGCGAAGGACAGTACGACGGTATTCAGTTCGTGCTTTACGACAACGCCACCCGTCAGCTCAACCGCATCTGGGACAAGCAAATCATTGGAATCGATGACACTTGGGGATACGATTCCAACTACTCGACAGACCCTCATACTAATACTGCCAAAGTGAAAGACTGGCTTACTGGTGAACCGAAGACTATCACTTTGGAAGAGTTCAACAAATGGCTTGATGAAAAACCAACTTTCGAATATCATCTCCCCCGTCAGGGCAAAAACATCGAGTTGATAATCCATACTGCTCAGGGTAAAATCAACAGACAGCTTGTTTGGGACGGCCTTAAGTTCCGTGTGGAATAGAGACCCGCCGTGCAAAAACCGCTTTCGTCATCCCAAAAGCCTCTTTCGTCATTCCTATAGGCGGTTTCGTCAAAATCCTATAAATTGATAAACCGAAAATGACATTTTTTTGTTATTTTTGCAAAGATTTCTTAACTCAATCAACTTATTGGATGATGAAAAAACTGTTACTGTCAATTTGTGTCATCCTGTGCTGCTCGAACACAGCATGGGCGGATGATGTTGACAGCTGCCTCAGTTTCCGGCGGTTCACCACTCAGGACGGACTTCCTCAGATGCAGGCAGAGACAATATTCCAGGACAGCAAAGGCTATATCTATATCGGCACACTCTCTGGATTCGTCCGTTACGACGGACGAGAGTTTACCCCCTTCTTAAAAGGACACCGGGAAAATGTTGTAAGCTTTGCGGAGCCGGATGACGGGATTCATGCCCTTGGATTCCGTCGTCAGTGGAAGATTTCTGGACAACAGCTTGAGCAGTTGTGGATTGATCCTGAAAGACAACTGCTGCTGAACAATTTCAATTCTCCCGACTTTCCTAAGAATGTATTGTTGATGGAAGACGAGCGGGAACAGAATCGGGGAGTCTATCGTATGGAGAGCCGGCAGCTGACACTACTTTTCAAAAACGATGTGCTCGACCAGCTGACACCCGACCGTAAGGCGTTTATCCAAGGAAACCGCTGTCTCGTTCCCACTCCTCAAGGTCTCTATGAGGTGACGGTGGAGCCAACTTCTGCTACAAAGCTTCTGACTACCAAGGATGATGTCTATAGCTTCGCTTTGCTGAACGGTACAGTCACAGCCTTTGCATCCGACGGCATCTACACCCTGGAAAACGACAGTTTGAATATGTCTCTTGCTTATCCTTTCCCGGAAGCGGACTACGGACTTTTTGTACGACAAGACTCACAGGGGACAGTCTATATTGCTGATGCCCATTCTCTGTATGCCTATGACGGCATACGAATTCAAAGAATCTCATCGGGGTTCAATCTCATCAAAAGTCTGTTCATCGATTCCTGGGACCGGATTTGGCTTGCCACTTATCAAGGAGTCTATTGCTTCTTCCATGCCGATTTCATGAATTATAAGCTTACCGACACTAACGACATCGTAAGGGCTGTGGCGGCGGATGCCGACGGACATGTGGTCTGTGGCACGCTCAATGGGAAAATCCTCATCGACGGGAAAGCGGTCAGCGTGATGCCAGGCAATTACTATCAACCCAGTGCTGCAGTGGTGGGAAACGCTGTATATCTGGTCGGCAATGGTGATGTGGCGAAAGTGGAAGGTACATCGGTGAGTTGGCTTAAGCTCCCCTCAGAGCCCTATAAGTTCATCACCAAGGCTGGAGATAAGCTGATTGTCGGTAGCAGGAGCCAGATCATCA
>JAEEOB010000212.1 GCA_016284045.1 Bacteroidaceae bacterium | reverse complement strand
TTCTGTTGTTTGCATTTTCAGGGATCACCTTAGCGGTCAGCTGGATGGTCTCCCCGATTTTGTTCAACGTACATTCCGTAATATCAAGTTCGATTCCCGTGACAGCCTGCGTCACTGTCACCTTGCATGAGTCGCAAGCCTCGGGATTATCATCAGAAACTGCCTTTATCCATGCCTCACCCGAATTTACCGCTGTTACAGTTCCGCTTTCATCAACAGTGGCAACAGATGCGTCTGACGAGGACCAGATAACTTTTTTGTTATCAGCGTCTTCAGGAGAAAGACTCACTTCAAGCTTAACACTTTCTCCTTTAGATAGAGATAAGCCTTTCTTACTTATTTCCACTGTTTTTACGAGAGGATTTACTATTACTAAGCAACTATCTTTTATTGAAACATCTGATTCTAGTTTTACGTAAATATATGTTTTACCAGACTTAATAGCTGTTACCTCACCGTTTTGTGTAACAGTGGCGATATTTATGTCAGAACTTGACCAAATTATCGTTTTATTTTTGGCACTTTCTGGTATAATGGTAACCTGTAAAGTTTGACTGTTTCCTTTGTCTAACGATAATTCATGCTTATCCAATTTTATTGATTTAACCAGATATGGAGAGTCGTCTGTAAAATACCCTCTTTCACCAGGATTGGCATAGTCAACATTTACAAAACTGGAATTATATACAAATCCTTGTCCCCCAACAAGATTTGTACAGCCAGTGAACATATTATCTGATTGTAAGGCAGTCCAACTTTCAGCACAATAAATTGTTTTCAATCTGCCACAGCCATAAAACATGCCTGCTTTATGACAGCCGTATGACATATTGCCCTCGTGTATAGTCTTGTAATCATAAAAATTATTTAAATCCAAGCTTGTCAATCCAGTGCAATTATAGAACATATTAATCATTGACTCTACGTTTTTCGTATCAAAACTGCTTAAATCTATTTCTGTAAGACTCTTACAATTATAAAAAACTCCATTCATGTTTATTACATTACTGGTCTTAAATCCACTTAAATCCACACTTTTCAGACTACTACAGTTATAAAAAATATGTTTGATAGTTTTTGCTTCGCTTGTGTTGAGATTCTTTAAGCCATCGATTGTGGTTAAATTAATACAATCATTAAACCATCCATAAAAACTCACAGGTTTTACTTCAGCAAAGCTTTCTTCAATTACAACATTTGTTACTGTTTTTCTAACAGTTGTATTCCAAGCCGGAATACCAGATTCATTGCTTGCTATCACATCATCTCCTTTCCATATCTTATTTATTGTATTTTCTTTATATTTATCCCATTCATTATAGACATCGTAACTACTTAGGAAATAAAGCGTTTTGATATCAGAACACCAGAAAACATACTCATGTAATAATGGAAAACCATTGAATTTACCAAATTGTTTCCAAACGCTGGCCGATTTGTATTTACTAAGGCTTTCTTCTGGTACATGTAATGTGGCATAATTCAGATAGCAACCATTAAAGGCTGAAGCATCAGTCGAAGGAACATCAATAGAATTGCAATAGAAGTTTTTTAAATATTCACAATTGCCAAATGCATTTTTACTGATTGATGAGATGGTGTTTGGTATTTCTACTGTGGTTAAGGCCTTGCAACCAATAAAGGCATTTACACCAATAGATGTAATTCCCTTTTGAATCTTGACAGAAGTCAACCCATCACAATAGGCGAAGAGCCCTTGATTGATTGTAGTCAAAGTACCTGGTATTTCTACAGAAACCAATCCTGTGCATCCATAAAACACATTTTTTTCGATAGTTGTTACACTTTCGGGTATAGAAAGTGACGTTAATCCTGAGCAATAAGAAAAGGCTTCAAGATAAATAGTTGTAACACTGTTTGGAATAACCAACTCGTTTATTTCAGAACACCCCCTGAATGCTTGACTTCCAATAGATGTAACACCATCTGGTATGACTAACTTCGTAATTTCTTCGTCATCTAAATATAAATGGTGTGCAGAAACCACTGGATTTGACCAAGAATTAGTAAATGACACATTGCACCATTTTGCCAAGTCGTGAATGGTAACCTTGTTTAGTTCTGTGCAATCATAAAAAGCACCTTTTCCTACAGTTGTCAGATTATCTGGCATATCAACGGTTAGTAATTTTGCACAACCTTCAAAAGCAGAAACACCGATAGTTGTTATGCTATTAGGTAAAGAGAGGGTTGTTAATTCAGAACACTGATAGAAAGCTTTGTCTCCAATTATTTCTACACCATCATTTATTATTGTTGAAGCTAAATTCGTACACCCATAAAAAGCATTATTGCCTATACTTTTCACAGAACCAGGTATTTCTATAGTTTTTAAACTTTTACAACCATAAAAAGTATTATTGTTAATACTTTTTACGGAACTTGATATTTCAACAGTTTTTAAACTCGAACAACCACTAAAGGCATTTTCGCCAATAGTTTTTATACTATTAGGAACTTCAGCAGAAGACAAATTGATACAACCAGAAAAGGCATTTTCACTAATAGACACTATTCCATTAGAAATAATTACAGAAGTAACATCTATACAATCCTTGAAAGCAGCCTCACCAATTTGCAGAACATAGTAGGTCGTATTATTATCTGTAAATTTATAAGGGATAGTTATATTCCCTGAGTATTTAAAGATTTCTGAGGATGTGTTATTAGTAACTTCCAACGTGTTATCTGACAACTTATTGTAATAGATGCCATCAAAAAACAAATCATACGCTAAAGTAGGCATTGAAAACGATAGCATATATAAAACAATTACTGTTTTTAGAATATGCTGTAAGTTTGTAAATACATTTTTTTTCATAATCGTGATATTTTTAAGTTTAACATTGTTTATTATTTATTTGATAATCATATTTTTTTTGTTATCATTATATAGTTAAACATCAATTTTGTCGCCTTCTTCAATCGACAATCTTCCTGATTCTGTCCAGACCGTTTCACGGAAATTTCCTGTCAACTGATATTCACCGGCAAAACATTCATAAGAAAGAATATGCACATTCAATGGCAATAAAATTTTAAGTATTTTAAATTGATAGACATTAACTAAATTAACTTTTTATACTCCAGCCATGATGTTAATAATAGCCACCACATCAGAGATATCTGTCTTTCCATCGTTATTCACGTCAGATGTTGACTTAAACGTTGTGTCGCCCGCCATCGTGTTGATGACTGCAACGACATCGGAGATATCTGCTTTTCCATCATTATTTACGTCACCTTTAACAACATCAACATAACCACCATCTTGTATAACCACAATCTTTCTTGCTCTTGGAGTTGAATAATAATTGTTATTACCAAGTTGAACTGCTACAATATTTAGTTTTCCTCCACTGATACAGTCCAAATACGTTTTATCACCAATCGAATATATTTCAGCGATAGTAGAATTGTCAATTGTATAGGTGATGGGTAAGCCTGATGACGCATTTGCTGTTAGAAGGACATTATCTCCGGCTTTCAAATCGTCCAGTTCCTGTTCCCACTCAATGGTCTGTTCAGCTTTGTTTATAGTCAGTACACCAGATGTATAGGCAAACTGATAATTATCAGCACTGCCGCCTGAGATTTCAATAGAATATGTTCCCACATCGGAAGTTTTAGTTGCAGATGTCTTGGCTATAGGTTCTGTTATCAGCACCTTTACGTCATCATTTCCCACAAATCCGTCATATTTGATTTCAAACACAGGATTTTCCTCATTATATTTTCTTTCGTATGTACCTACTGAAGCAAAAAGTGTTCGTGGGGTAATCGTCAGGGTTCCATTTGTGTAGGATATTGAATAGTTGGGGCTTGAAGCATTCTCAGCCTTGATTTCATATGTTCCCACACCACTTAACGTCGTTGCTGTAGTTGAAACAGTCGGACTTGTTGTCAGAGCCTCTTTATTATCACCGTTGACAAAACCATTACAAGTGAAAGTGAATTGTGGATTCTCTGCATAATACTGTCTGACGGCATCATTCACCTTTATCGTTAACGGTGCAGGGCTGACACGGAGCACCCCCATAGAGACATCAGCCAAGTCGTAGTTCTTTGCCACCCCGTTGATTGCCGTCACATTATACTGACCCACACCACTACTTTTTGTCGCATCTGTCTGAAATGTCGGTGCCGTTGCCCATTCTGGCTCTGACTCAGAGTTCTTCAATCCAAAGAATTCAATGGTAAATATTGGATTTTCTTCTCCATACACTTTCATCGCATCATTCACTTTGGCAGACAGAGGAGCTTTTGTCACTGTCAATACCCCCGGCTCATAAAAAAACTCATAGTTGGCTGAACTTCCACCACTAATAGTTATTGGGTATTCGCCTGCAGGGCTTGTCTTAGTCGCTGTGGCTTTTCCCGTCGGCTTAGTTTCAAAGACACTTTCTGTCTCATTGTTTACCAGTCCATTATATTCCATTTCGAACGAAGGGTTCTCCTCACCATATTCCCTGCTACAATGCGAGGTAACATTGAGCTGCCGTTTGGTTATTGTCAGTTCACCGTCTTCGTATGTGATATAATAATTCTTCGCTGCTGCGTCGCTTGGGGTGATTTTATATTTGCCTGCGCTGCTGGTCTGTGTCGCGTCTGTTGTCAATATGGGACTCTTTGTTAGCACTTGCTTATCTTCATTATTGAGAAATCCGGAACAGGTGAACTCAAAGGGAGGGTCTTCCTCATAATACATTCTTGTTGCATTATTCGCCTTAATTGTCAAAGGTGCTTGCGAGACAGTTAATGTGCCGTCCTCTATTTGTGACAACTCATAATTGACAGGAACGCCTGATGCTGTAATGGGATATGTTCCCACATCACTGTCAATTGTGGCATTTGTCTCAATTTTTAAGGATTCTGACCATTTTGGCACACTCTCATCATTTTTCAGCCCTGTATAACTGACTGTAAACGCAGGATTGTTTGTGCCATATTGCCTTGAGGAATCATCAACCTTTGCCGTTAAAGGTGCTTTGGTTATTGTCAAAGTACCTGGCTCATACACAAACTCATAGTTTGCAGAGTTTCCGCCGCTGATTGTTATTGGGTATTCTCCTACAGGGCTTGTCTTTGTAGCAGTAGTTGTTACGGATGGTTTTGAAGTAAACACATTTTCACCATCTCCATTTATTAATCCAGAGTATGTGATATTGAATTGTGGATTCTCCTCACCATATTCTCGGCTTACCGTTGGAGCTGTTATCGTTAAGCTGGCAGGATTTATGCTGTAACGATATACCACATTGGCGGTAAAAGTCTCAGCACCATTAGTAAATGTAACGGGTATGATTTCTTCATGTTCCCCGACATTCTTATTTAATGTGGGCATAGTTAAAGAGGCTGTATATCCTTCCACATTATTTGTCCATGAAGGCGTCGGCGATTGACCAGAATACGTAAATGAATTCTCACCGAATGTAATCATTTCGATAATATTAGCTGAATTTATTCTATATTTAGGGGTTGAATATGCAACAAGGTCAGGGACATAGGTTTTTGACGTGGCAACCCAATTTGTAGGTGGTGTTGATGATAAGTATCTAATCTCTCGTAATAAAGGACAGTTATAAAACACATTATTTCCGAAATTATTCGCAGTCTCCGGAATGGTTATTGACATTAAGTTTTGGCAAGATTGAAAAGCATATTGTCCAATTGTTTCCACATTTGGGATATAAACTGACTTTAATGATGAACATGAATAAAAAGCAGAAGATTCGATTGATTTCACATTTGGCATTGAAACAGATTCTAATGACGAACATGAATAAAAGGCAGAAGATCCAATTTCTTCCACATTTGGCATTGAAATAGTATTTAATGATACACAACGATGAAAGGCACTTCCTCCTATTGATCGGACATCTGGCAAATCAACTGTTTCAAGACTTGGATGACATGCAAATGCAAATTCTTCAACTATAGAAATAGAATTGGACAAACGAATAGTTTTAATAAAATTAACATCATGGCGTATATGATAAGAATCATAATAGTAATCTAATAAAGTACCATCACGAAGCACAGGAACAAAGGCTTCGTAACCAATTGAAGTAACCTTATAATCATAACCATTATAATTAACAGAAGATGGAATCACATACTCTTCTTTATCATATTGCGAAACATAATAATACTTCTCTGTGTTATTATCCACTCCACGCACTTGCGTTCTATTGGATGTTACAGATGCTTCAACTCCTGACAACAGATAACACAAGTCTCCAATTTGGACTTTTAATTGTGCATGCACCAAAAATGATGTAAACATGCATAAACTCAATATAAATATCTTTTTCATTTTAAAACAGATTTAAATATAGAACATTCATTTTATTCTCTTTAATTGATAGTAGAATTTAACAACTGTTTTTCTTCGTCAATCAACTGATAGTAAAAATCCTGTGCTTTTGCGTTAATATCCCTGATATCCACATGATAATTTTGTAAGATTTTTTTTACATATTTGTATAAAGGGATTAATTCTCTTGCTTTTTCTTCCAATTCTTTGATTTTTTCACGTTCTTTTTCCGCATCGAATTCTTCATTCTCAGATAGCGGCTGATATTTCCTATGCTTTGAGGGAGTTTGCTTATAATTCATATCACAAAAGCTATAAAGTTCGTTAATAAAATCTACAATTGGTTTCTTTTCTGGTCCATTGAATTGAAATGTGTTTAAATCAACATATCTCAGACCACGCCATAATTCATCCCGAATAATTGTAGGATTTGTAAAGAAGCTGTCAATGCAATCGATAGATAGTGTAGTAAATAGTTTTTCAAGCTCCTTTTTATTCCACTGATATTTTCTTTCTGCATTAATCACATCTAAAATATCGTAGCTCTTTCGGTAAGTTTTATAGTTATATACACAAGCAATAATAGAAACAATGATTCCTATTATTTGCAAAACGGGACTTACCCAATCAGCACAAGTCATATTATTTTAGATTTATCTGCCCTATGACCCCAAGTTCAGGCTTTTTTATTCTTAATTCACAATCATTGACACAACAAAAAGGTGGGTATCCACATCTGCTCATCCGTTTCCTGAGGCCTACCACAGCCTTGCAAGTTGACGAACAGAGTGATACCCACGAAAAGATTTGCTGATACACCCGTTATGTGTGCGTTGAAGGCAAAGATAGCCCTCACGCACACAACGGGAATACAAAATCAGCATACCCGAGGCATCCAACTCTGCATTGTCTTTGACTTGCAATCTGCTTGTGGTAATTTCAGGAAGCCAATCGACAAAGCATCATGTGACGCTTTTTCATTATGTAATGGAAATCAGACCATTCCATGTTCCACGTAAGAAACAATGGTCTAACTTCACGATTGCAAATTTACAAATCATTTTTGTAAATACAAAGAAAAAAGGTGATTTTTTTTGTTGATTTTTTTGTTGTTTTTTTGTTGTTAGTTCTTGTTGTTAGTTCTTAGTTTTTAGTTGTTAGCAGACATTTTAATCAGTTGAAAGTTAAGCGGAAAAGGGACAGGTGAGGATTTGTGCGGTTTTATTTAGACGCACCACGGCGCGTCTCTACAAGCACTACGGTTATTTCATGCGTGGGTGGGGATTTAGGGAAGCGTTCCTGATGCACAACAAATAGAAGGCGGCGTTTTCAATACGTCGACAGCAGAAATATATTGAATAGCAGAGAATTCTCTTGTTTTGGTGAAAAGACAGATTTATGCCAATATTATAAAGTATAGTGTAGAATATTTCTTAATATTTGCAAAGTGAACTTAAGATTATTTTTTATGAACAAGCAGATAATAAAGACTGTTATTGGTGAGAAGCAACAACAAATCAGTATCGGCTTACTCGCATGCCGTATGAAAACGGCTGCTCTTATACGTTTCATAACCACTCAAGGCTGAAAGTTGCTCAAACGATAGTTTTTGAGGTCGTTTCAGCAGTTTTCGTCACCAGTCATCTTGTTGATGACAGCTATATTGTAGAGTTAAAATTAAATATTATTTTTTGCATTTTTTTGTTTTTATTTGGCTGTTTGAATTGAAAAGTGTAATTTTGCAGCACAGAAAGTTCTTGAAAAGTGTAATTTTTTAATATCAAATCCTATTGAAAAGTGTAAATTGCAATGTTGTATAGAAAGATTACATCATACATCGAAGACTATCTGAAGTCTGACAATGACAAGATTCTGATTCTGGAAGGAGCCCGTCAGATAGGTAAGTCGTTCAGTATTCGTGAGGCAGGCACACGTCTGTATCCGAACTATGTGGAAATCAACTTCGCGGAGGATGATGCGGGCGAACAATTGTTCAAGAATATCCATAAGAAGGAGGACTTTTACCTGACGCTCAGCATGGTCGCCGGTGATAAACTCTCCAATCGTGACGACACGCTGGTTTTTCTTGATGAGATTCAGCACTATCCGCAATATCTTACCATGCTGAAGTTTCTGCGTGCGGATAATCGCTACCGTTATATTGCCAGCGGCAGTCTGTTAGGTATTACTCTGCATGATACGACCTCCATCCCTGTAGGTAGCATCACTATCAAGGAAATGTTCCAACTTGATTTCGAGGAGTTTCTGATAGCCACCGGCTTCGGCACAGAAGCTATTGCCATGCTGCGACAGTCCTTTGCAAATCACCAGAGCCTGACAGAAGAGCACCACCGCCACATCCTGGACTTGTTCCGCCGTTATCTGTTGGTAGGTGGACTACCCGATGCCGTCAACACCTATCTTGATACGCATAACATCGTGAAAGTAAGAGAAGTTCAGGATTCCATCCGCAGCCTTTATGCCAGTGATGCTTCAAAGTACGAGAAGGAACACAACAAGAAGCTGCTCATACGTCGTATCTATGAGATGATTCCCTCGCAAATGGAGAACAAGAAGAAGCGTGTGGTGGCTCAAGATATACGAGGAAAGAAAGGCGACCGTTTCAACCTGTATAAGGAGGAGTTCGAGTACCTCATTTCTTCGGGGATTTCTTTGGCTGTTAATGCCATATCTAATCCACATTTCCCGCTAAGCGAGTCACTTCAGAAGAATCTTTTAAAACTCTATCTGAATGACGTGGGATTGCTTACCGGCTTGCTCTATCGAAATAACATCCGCCCTGTTCTCGACGATATTTGCAGTGTGAATCTTGGATCCGTCTATGAGAGTGTTGTTGCCCAGGAACTTCGAGCACATGGCCATAAGCTTTTCTACTACGACAACCGCAAGCAGGGCGAGGTTGATTATCTGATTGACAATCACCAAACGATGAGTGTCCATCCGATAGAGGTTAAGTCGGGTAAGGACTACACGGTGCATAGTGCCCTCAATAAGCTCTTAAAGAATTCAGAATACAACGTCCTTGCAGCCACGGTCATTTCCAACGAACGCAATGTTCAACAAGTAGGTAAGGTTACCTATATGCCAGTCTATTTCGTGATGTTTATGGAAGCCGACACACCAAATACTGATGAAACAGAATACATTTTCTAAAGTCTGAGCACTATCAGCCATCCAGATAGTCTGCAATGCAGGAATTATGACATCCTGGAGAAGCGACGATAACTTTCTGACACATAAACCAAAGCCGGGAGCAAACCTCAATAGCATAATAAAATGAAGAAACCTGCGAGTAAACGAGAGCAGAAGAATGCTTGCATTCATTCTGCCGAGCGTGAGCAGGTTCGGCGAAGCCAATTATGAAAGGGAACGGTTCTTGACGTACGCCCAATAGGGGGCGACGTTTTCTTACGTCGGCAGCAAGCACATTTCTGAATCGCAGAAAGATTTGTAAAGCGAAACCGTCCAACAGCAAATCAGTTACGGCTTACTCGCCTGACGTAAGAGAACGGCAGCTCCTAAAGGTTCAGCTTTTAGGGGATGTATAGTTACAACTCAAGGTTGAAAGTTGCTCAAACGAGTGTAACTTTGGGGCATTTCAGCAGATTTCAAGGTTGAAAGTTGCTCAAATGAGGGTAAACCATAGTTGTTTCAGCAGATTTCAAGGTTGAAAGTTGCTCAAACGGTGTTTCTTTATAGAGTTATGGCAGATTATAATAAAGTAAAATCTGCCAAATCCATCAAAAAAACAAAGGATTTGGCAGATTATGGCCTATTCTATCCGTCACACTTTACGGAAGGATTATTATATTCCAAACGGGATGGAGAGTTTTACCACGAAGTTACGCCCCATGTTGAACACACCCTGCCTGCCGGTGACAGGATTCATAGCCGCATATTTCAGCCGGCTGAGATGGCTCTGATACGCCTTGTCGGTGAGGTTGTTGAGCGAGAGGACGATGTTTGCGCACTTACGTCCCTTCAGCTTGATGTCCGTCCCTGCCGTGATATTCAGCAACGTGTAGGCAGGTGTGGCGGTCTCCGTGTTGTAGAGAGCGAGGAAGTGGTTCTGACGGAAATACGTGTCGGCACCAAACGCCACGAACAAGTTGTCGAAGAGCTTGCCATGACTCACATAATCGTAACGGAGCTCGCAGTTCCACCGTGGAGCCGGCGTGAACGGCAGGTATTTGCCCTCCTTTCCGCCCTCCGTGCGCTCTGCGCTGACGTAAGAGAAGGAGTTCTCGAAATGGAGCGGTTCCCATGGATGGATGTCCACCATCACTTCCCCACCCCACAAGCGTGCATTGCCGCTCGTGTAGGTGAATGCAGGCACATCGTCGATGATGACCTCTCCCCCCGCCTGATCTGCCATCTTCTGCAGGTAGATGTAATGGTTAATCCAGTTGGCGAATAGCGATAACTGCACTGAAATCCATTCCGACGAGTAGTCATAGCCGAGGTCGAGCTGCAGGCTGGTCTCCGGCTTCAGCCGGTTGTTGCCCACCTCATAGCGCAACGTCCCCTCATGCACACCGTTCGACCCAATCTCACTGATATTAGGTGCCCGGAACCCTCTCGACACGTTCAGTTTCAGGTTCGAGCAGCTGCTGATATGGCAGGTGGCACCCAGACTTCCTGTCAAGCCTCCGAAATTCTTCTCAAACGCCTCAAATCGCATCGTTCCTTCCTCTTCCAACGCCTTGCTGCTGACATGACGGTTGTCGAACCGCAGTCCCCCGCTCATGTTCCAGCTGCCCAGCCGGCGTGTGGCGGTGGCAAACAGACCAAAGTCGAAAAGGGAATAGTCGGGCACGAGATACTCATCCCCGTGGTTCACGTTACGCTGCCACATACCGTTCACTCCCGATGCGACACGCCAGCCGGAGAGGTCGGCGGTGAGATAATGGACATTATAATTCAATGTATGCAGCTTAAGGTGGAGCGCACACTCACCAGGACTTACCACGTCCTCAAATTCTTTTCGGACATTCTGCTGATAGCCGACTGTGGCTTTCAGCTGACCGTCTCCGATGAAGAATGCATTCTCCGAAACTGCCTTATAGTGCATCACTTTCTGATAGGGAACAGCCAGGGAGAAAGATTTTGAGCCGTTATAGACCGCCTCGTCCTCCTCGCCGTCAACCGCCACAGGCATAATAAATTTGCCAGAAAGCTCATCGCGTTCCCCCTCTATGATGCCGGGATTGATTTGATAATACGACAGGTGGAGATGCGAATGTCCCCAGTTTTTATTGAGCCCCAGCATACCCGACGCCGCATATTCCTTGAAGCGTGAGTTGAACACCCGCCCGTCGTAACGGTTCTTGTAGTCGTGTGCCATTTTCTGGCTGTAACGGCCGTCCCAGACAAAGCCGTGATGGTTGCCGGCAAGATTCAGGGAATAGTTCTGCAGCCCGTTGTTCGTCTGGTACTCACCCGAAAGACTTCCTTCTATACGTCCGTCCGCCACACTCGGAGCGTTGTTCATCACGATGACCCCCGCCATGGCATCTGAACCGTAGATCAGGCTTGCCGGTCCTTTCAGAATCTGTACGGAATTGACATTATTGGCATCGATTTCCACACCGTGTTCGTCTCCCCACTGCTGCCCCTCCTGGCGCACTCCGTCGTTGACGATAGCAACGCGGTTGTAGCCCAGCCCGCGGATTACAGGCTTAGATATGCCGATGCCGGTGGTAATCTGTGATATTCCAGGCTCTCGGGCGATGGCATCGATGATGTTGGTGGAAGCAGACTCCCGCAGCCGCTGCTCAGGCAGAACCGTCACGGGAGCCGGTGTCTGGCTGACGAGTGAGTTGCCAGTAAAACCTATCAACACCACTTCGTTGAGCATCGCATTGTCCTCTTGCATCACGAAGTCCTTCACGCTGACCACCGCCAGGTCAACTGTCTCGATAATGGTCTGATGACCGAGATAAGTCACCTGTATCACCGTCTTTTTCCTAGGCAGGTTATTGATTTCATAGGTGCCGTCGTCGCGTGTCATCGCCCCGATTTTCAATTCGGGCAGATACACCGCCACGCCAGGAAGCGGACTGCCGTCCAGGGCATCGGTGACCGTGCCGGACAAGGTGGTCTTATCGCCAGCCGCCAACACAGACGGGCAAGCACAAACGACCACCAGAAATATAATTGTTCTGAATCGTCTCATATAGATTTTGTTTTGTTAATGTCTATAACACATCAGCAGGACAAAGGCAGGGAAGCCGTTGTCCTGAGAAAAACACTCATTCCCAAAATGAAAGAAAATCTATTGAAACGAAGGGGGCCCCCGTTGAGGCTTATAAGCGACACAACAAGCAGTGTGCCGCTTTACCTCATCGAAGAAAGGGAGAAAAAAGTAGTTGTTGCTAAAGAAAAAAACCGTAAACGGTACCGACAATATGGGTATTGAAAGAGCCTGGCAAATCAGACAGGCATCATGACCATTATCCAATACACCGATATGGCCGTGATGCTGCACATGATTGTCACAGTCGGCACAAACCACACGGATGCTTGCCGCCTCGTCATGCCGGTGGGTGATTGTGATCACCAGACATGACAAATACAGCGTCAGCAACAAAGCAGAGATGATTCGCCGTCTTCGTATGTACAGGTTTGTTTGCATAAATCTGACTACAAAGTTACACTTTTTTATAGAATCACACACGTTTATACCATAAAAAAAAATCACAACTCGCATTCATTATTAATTATTGTATTAATAATCAATAAATTACGAGTTGTGAATTTTTAAACCTAAAAAGAGTGAGTGCTAAATGGGTTTGCTCAAATGCTGCCGGATCGTGAAACGGTTCGGTATAGCAAATAATATATCTTGAATCAGAAGTGGAAACTCACATCCACGCCCACCTGTACAGGGTTTCCACGCTGTGCGGCATACTTCACCTCACCAGTGGCCTTGCTCATGAAAGCGAAAGTGTTGTATCTGGTGTCGGTGAGGTTCTTTGCCCATAAGTTGAGCGAACAAATGCCAAAATCAGCGGCACAGTGTGCACCAAGTGTAGCATAGAACTTCTGAGAGAACGTGTTAGCCTCATCCCAGTAAATCTTGCCCTGCGCACTGACGTTTGCACCGAAAGTCAGGCTCTTCAGGAAAGAATTGGAGAAGTCAAACCGATAGTCAGCCAAAGCGGCCAATGTGTGCTGAGGCACAAACGGAACCCTCTTGTCCTTATAATCAAGCACCTCGCCACGGGCACTCTCTTTCGTTGTGTATTCCTTGAAAGCAGCATGAGTGTAGCCATAACTTGCCCCCCATGCAAGGTGGTTGTCGGCAGCCGAACCACGGAGTGACACCTCCGCTCCACAGCTGTAGCTCTTGCCCGCATTCACCATTTTTCTGCCAAATCCATAGTCCTCGGTAAATACCGACAGTTGCTGGTTGCGTATCTGCATATAGAACAGGGAAGCATCGACATGAACCTTATTGCCGAACAAGTTGAGGTGAGCACCCATCTCATAGTTCCAGCTCTCCTCGGGCTTGAACTTGATGCCTTCGAGGATGGCGGCATACTTCTCTTCGCCTGGCTCGATGGTCTGCTCCACATTCTGATGGGTGGTCTGCGCCTGATTGGCAGCAGCCATGATAGCGGCGGAGTTGGCCTGGATGTCGTTCTGGATGATGTCGCCGAACATCTGGATGTTGAATCCGCCGGCACGGTAGCCTTTCGTCACTGTGGCATAGATGTTACTCCCGTTGTCCAGTTTGTAGGTGAGTCCGAACTTAGGGAGCAGCTGGCTGAAATCAGTCTTTTCCTCATGGTTATAGACAGAGATGACCCTTGCCAGCGCATCCTGTCCCATGATGCTGAAGAGGAGGTTGAAGTCACCATTGGTGTTATACTTGATTTTAGAACGTGTATAATCGTAACGCAGTCCTAAAGTGGCAGTCAGGTGGTCTGTCAGGTCGTAATTCGACTCATGGAAGATTCCGACATTGAACTGTGGAGTGTGGAAACGGCAGGGCACACGCAGCCCCACTCCCACATGCACACCGCCAGCCTGCTCGATAGCAGCCTTTGCCGCAGCCTCCGGCATCCGTGCCGACATGCTCGACAGGATGGCATTATAGATGCCCGCCTCAGCCGCGTCGAGATGCATGGTCGATTTCATCATATCGCTGAATGCCGTGCCAAATGTGTTGGGAGCGACTGTCTTCAGCCACTGATATGAGGCAAAGGCACCTGTAGTCCAATGCCAGCGGCTGGCATTGTTGCTTTTGAATGTGAATTCCTGTGAGAGCGCATTGCCCGTCTGATACTGGTCAACTACGATAAAATCGATAGGGCTGTAGTCGTTGTCCATCAGCAGGTTGTCATCGAGATACTGATAGCTGGTGTTCGACTGGAAATCAAATCCTCTGCCCTTGTATTTGATGGCGAACCCTGTGTTGAACAGATTACGTTTGTATTGGCTCTGTGCATCCTGGTTCGGACTGCCTATAACCTTACCTGTCTCTGTGTTCAATTCACCGTAAGGATATGCCTTTTGCTTTACCCACTGATAGTCGGCAATCCAGTCGAACGACAACTTCGTGGTTGGAGCGAACACCAACCGGAGGCGGCCGCCTGCCTCATTCATGTCGTCGGCACGCTTACCGGTGAATGAGTTTTTAAAAAAGCCGTTCGTGCCGTCATAAAAGCCTGCAACCGAGAAAGCCAGTTTGTCGCTTAGACGTGCATAGTGTGCCACCTCTGCATTTCTGTAGAAGTGGGAACCGACACCAAGATTCACGTCGGTGCCCTGATAATTCATTGGGTTGCGGGTGTATTGACGCACAAGACCACCCTCCGTATTTATTCCATAGAGTGTTCCCTGAGGACCGCGTAACACATCCACACGGTCGAGCTGATAGGTGTGCATGTTGAAAGCACTTTTATTCACCAGAGGTATATCATCAAGATACACACCCATTGACGGACTGTTCACTCTGGAACCGATACCTCTCACATATATGGAGGATGTGAACCGTGATCCATAGTTAGGCATGACGAAAGAAGGCACAAAGTCGGATATCTCCTTCAGATCATGCAGGCTCAGCCCTTCCAACTCAGTTGAGGAAAGCATCGTGGAGCTGAGTGGCTGCTGTCTCAACACCGTGTGTTCCTTTGGTTGGGAAATCACCACAATTTCATCGATATCATACACCCGTGCGGTGTCTCCTGGCACAACCCCGTCGATATCGTCTGCTAAAACGGGAATAGCTAATAAGAAAGATAAAAAGGTAATTAATTTTCTTCTCATTTTTAAATTTATAGTTTTATTAAGATTTTGTTCTGATTTCGTTAGCAAGGCTACGGGCTGTAGCGGTTGACTGTGTTATACGATGAGCCATGCCAATACCATCACGAAGATTTCCAGCAATCACCAGCCCTCTGTACATACTCTGAATACGATTTAATGCCGCTGTTCTGCTGCTACAGGAAGCATCATATTGAGGGATGGCTTGTCTGTGGCGGGATATATGGATAAAGTCGGGGCTCACGTGCTTTGGAAATTTAAGCATGGAATGAAGGGATTCATTCACTATTTCCACAATCTCTGAGTCCGGCAGGTCAATCTGTTCGGGATGGCGCATACCACCCATAAAGAATGAAAACAGAACACCCCCTTCAGGAGAACGTCCCTTGAAGCACGAGGATGGATAAAGGATTCCGAGCATCGGTTTATTCTCAACCGTCGGCACCAGCCCTCCGAAAGCAAGATAATCTCCGCCATGAGTGTCGTTCAGTCCAACATTCACTTCGATAACGGGAGCATAAGTGAGAGAAGCAACAGGCTCCATATCTTCGGAAGCGATGAATGGCAGCAACTGAGGAAGAGCGTATGCACCACAGGTAGTCACAACATAATGGCTCCGAATTGTCTGAGTGTCCCCGTTTGCTGTCTTGAAACTTGTCAGCCACTGACCGTTATCCTGGTTTACCCTCACATCTGCGCAACCAAGAGTTATATGCTCCCCACCGATGAAACCAGACTCAGCCTCAATAATCCGACTCAGTCCCCCGGCAGAGGAGAACACTTTTTTCGTTGCCAGTTTGTCGCGTTCCGATTTCGTTTCTTTATGCTTTGCAATCGCACCTCTGATAAAACTGCCATAATCCTGTTCAAGTCGATAGAGCTTCGGAAGGGCATAGCGAGTGACAAGATTATATGGATTTCCTGCATAAATACCTGAAATAAACGGATCAACCGCATAATCGACAAAAGATTTTCCAAGGCGGCGTTCTGCTAGTTCACCTACGGTCTCATCCGGATTATCACCCTTCTTACGCCATGGTTCGGACAGTATTCTGAATTTATCTCTCCAACGGAAAAGCGGGGTTGTCAAACCACTTAGCGGACCAGAGGGCAAATCACGGAAACGGCCTCCTTTCCAAATCAGACGGCGTTTTGAAGCATCCGGTGCTGTCTCTAAACGACATAAACCACCAGAAACCGCCTCTAACTCCATCATTAATTCGGCAACTTCCGGTGTTGACACACTGCCAGTTGTGGGACCTGTTTCAAATACAAAACCGTCACAGGTTAATGTCTGAATCTGACCACCTGTGCGGGTGGATGTTTCAACCACGTGTACATCAACATTCCATTTCTTTAGCCAAAAAGCAGTCGTCAGTCCGGTCAGCCCGGCTCCAACCACAACTACATCTGTCCGCATGGTTTTACCTCTCTTTCAAATTTTTTGCAAAGTTAGCAATAAAATGGCAACCATACAATCCTTATTTGTTATGAAAAGTTTAGAGAGGTGTAAATGAAGAATGAAGAGTGAATAGTGAAAAGTGTATTTACTATGAAAATGATTTTTATGACAAAGAAGTTTATTTGACTTCTTGTCTTCATAAAAAAACGAGGCAACATATTTTTTTCACCATTCCTGATCAAAGAAATGCACAAAAAAGATATAAAAACAATGTTTCGTAATCATGAGATTACGAAATCATAATAAACTAAAAAACCTGATTATGAATTATCTAAAGGTAAGTTTTCAGCGTGTCAATCAGTTTCTGGTATTCCTCGTCTGTGAGATAGACTTTACCCGGATTCATCTGGAATGTGCCTCCATAGTCCGGTCCGTCAACGTATTTTGGAGCCAGATGGAAATGCAGGTGACAGAGCTTGTCGCTGTAAGCACCATAGTTGATTTTCTCAGGGTTGAACGCCTTCTGCATGGCGCGCGTCACCTGCACCACATCAGCCATAAACGCGTTGCGCTCCTCATCGGAAAGCTCGTTAAGGTCGTTCACATGACCGTTGTAAGCCACGAGGCAACGTCCACGGTAAGTCTGCTCCTTAAACAGGAAAGCACGCGAGACACGCAGTTGCGCTATCTCAATCATCAGGTTATGAAGCGTCTCATTGTTCGTACAATAAAGACAGTCTGCAGGATTGCTGTACATAGTAAGAATTTATTTGGTTCATAATATCATGCAAAGATAAAGAAAAAAAAGTTTTTTCCAACTTATACTGCGAATATTTCGGTTTTTTTTTCTAAATTTGCAGTATTCATGTAAATAAACAGGAAAAACAGCATATAATCAAAAACTAAAATATAAATTAATCATGAAAAAACTACTGACTTTACTTATAATGACCGCTGTGTGGGCCGTGATGTCTGCCCAGACAGCCATCGAGATTTCCAATCCGAGTTTTGAAAGCGGCACCACAGGATGGACCACCAACATGGCAAGACAAAGCAACAACACTTTCACGCGCAAGCAGGGAACCTATTACCTGGAGACATGGGTGGACCGCGGGAAAGCCATCTCCGACTCGTATGTCAGACGTACAATGAACGAACTTCAAGACGGCAACTACACGCTGAAAGTATATGCCCTGCATATCCAGCAGAACGCGTCGTCGAGCACAGCCAACACAGGGAAAGCACAGACCGGCGCATACCTTTATGCAGGAATTAAGCAGACCCCCATCACCAGCATGAAGCAATATACGCTGAAGTTCTCGGTAGTGGATGGCGAGAGCAGCGTGGAAATCGGTGTAAAAGCAGAGAATGCCACCGGCAACTGGCTCTGCGTAGATAATTTCACGCTGACTTACGACAGCGAACTCACCATGGCAGACTATGCCAATGTGGTACAGACGCTTGTGGATCAGGGCAACGCTCTCTTAGAACAAGGCATCCAGAACAGTGTGGCTGATCCGCTCCGACAGGCTATCGACAACGCCACGGGACTCATCAGCCAGGCAAAGAGTGACGAACAGCCCTCTGACCCCGATGCCCTTTACGAACAACTGAAAAACGCAAAAACAGAACTAACATCCCTACTGGAGGATGCAAAAGCGTCTAGAACGCTCTACGACAACCTGCAGGCACGCATCGACTATGCCAAGAAAGTGCTGGGATGGTGGGAGAACTTTCCCAAAAAGAGCATAGCAGTCAACCTTCTCGTCAAAGCTATAGAGACCGCCGAGGAACGGCTCACCAACTACGATCTCGAACGGACAGATCTCGTGGGAGCCGTGAACTCACTGAACAACCGCATCAACTCTGTTGACAAGAAAACCTACGCCAGCTCCAGCGCCTGCGGCACCGACACCCAGCTGAAAAACAACAACAATCAATGGTCATACACACGCAGTTACCAGTCGAAACACTGGATTCTGTTCTGGGAGAAAGGCTACGGAAACAGCGTGCCGTCCGCAGTGCCCGAAATTCTGAGCACTGCCGACAAGGTTTTCGAATTCTATGCCGACAGCCTGAAATTCATCACTATCAACGAGAGCAAGTCGAAAACCGACACCTACAAAATGATTATCCGGTTGAAATACACAGACGAATGGGAGGCGAACGGCAGCGGAATCGATGACAAAATCGGTATGCTTACCCTGTCGCGCTGGGCTTACACCTCACGCGGAGGACAGACCGTGGCACACGAGATAGGCCACTGCTTCCAGTATCAGACCCACTGCGACAACAACAACCAGAACGGATGGATGTACACATGGGTGAACTCCGGCAACGGCAACGTGTTCTGGGAGATGTGTGCCCAATGGCAGGCTTATAAGTTCTACCCCACTTACCAGTTCAACAACGAATGGCTGACCAACACACTCAACGGACTGCATAAACATCCGCTCTGCGAGGAGCTACGCTACAACAACTATTTCATACAGGATTTTTTCTGCCACAAGCACGGAATGAACATCATCGGCAGGCTGTGGAACGAGTCGGTCAGACTCGAAGACCCGTTCCAGACTTATATGCGTATCACCATGGACAGCGGGCTCACACAAGCAGAGAAACTGGAACAGCTGAACAACGAGATGTGGGAATACGGGGCGAGACTGACCACGTTCGACATGGACCCCATCCGCAAATACGGTAACAGCACCATCGGCAAACGGGCACAGACCACACTGAAGAAGATAGATGACGGGTTCTGGAAAATCGACTCTCTGGTATGCGTCGAGAATTTCGGCAACAACGCCATAAGGCTGAATGTGCCGGCGGGGGAGAAGACCGTCTATGCCGAACTCATCGGTCTGCCGGATGAAAAGGGATATATCAGCTACAAGTCGAAAGCTGCGGGATGGAAATTCGGATTCGTCGCGCTCAAGAAAGACGGTACCCGACTCTATGGCGACATCGCCGGCGCCACATACGACGATACTCGCAACACCGTCAGCTTCGACTGCCCTTCCGGATGCTCCTACCTCTGGCTCGTGGTAAGCGGGGCACCCACCGACTACTGGTCACGCGGATGGAACGGCACGACACGCGATGACGAGCAGTTGCCCTACAAGGTGAAATTCTACCAGACCAACGTCTATGGCAACCCGAACAACGACTCACTGCCTGTCGGCATAGACGAAATCGCCATCGAGAGTCAGCCTGTCCAAACCGACAGCAACATCTACTCACTCTCCGGACAACTCATCCGCAGGAACTCTACTTCACTCGATGGTCTCCGTCCTGGCATCTATATCATCAACGGCAAGAAAGTGATGGTAAGATAAATCATATCATTTTGGACAGGAAAATCACGCCTGCCTTCGAGAGTTTCAGCTGGATGTCCTGGGTGTGGGCCGATGCGAAGGTGCACGTACATTCCCGTTGGTTGATTTTATATATCTTTGTGATATTGACAATCACGCTCCGGTCTATCCGCTGGAAGAGAGAAGGGTCCATGCGGTTCTGTAAGCTAGAGAGATTTTCAAGCACCACCACTTCCTCTTTGAAGGTGACGACCACCGCATAATTCCCGTCAGCACGAATATAGGCAATATCCTGTGGCACAAAGGCTATCTTACCGTTAACCGTCCTAAACACATATTTCTCCGGGAATGCCGTCTCTTTTGGGGGTGTCTCCGACTGCCGTGCATTCCACACCTTGGCAATGGCAATGGCGAGGTCTTTCCTGTCAACCGGCTTAAGGAGGTAATCTGCTGCGGAGAGCTTAATGGCACTCATCAGGTACTGACTGTCGGAATAGGCAGTTGTAAAGATGATTGCCGGAAGGGGGATGGACTTCCTCACCTCCTCCATAAGCTGTATGGCGTTACGTCCCTGCAGTTGAATGTCGAGGAAAAGGAGGTCGGGCTTATGCATAAGAATACTGGCAAGTGCGACATCGTAGTTGTCACAGTCATCCACAATCTCGATTTGAGCGGCAAACGCTTCCAACTTCTGCAAGAGTGAAAGCCGCGGCAGTAACTCGTCCTCCACAACTATAGTCCTTAGTTTATCCATAGTTTATGTATATTGATAATCAACCGGAACTGTCATTTCAAAGCGGGTACCGGCAGGTATCTTCTTGTCGTCGTACAAGTCGGTGACAGTCTGGCTGATATTATGCATGTTATGCTGGTTGAAGAGATCTATCTGCTGCATGAGGATGTTAAGACCGAGCTTGGATGAGTTCCCGGCGTATTCTTTTGCCTTCTCTCTGCCCACACCGTCATCCTCCACCGCCACGATAACGTAAGGTGTTGTCCCTTTCTGCTGATTACGGATGGAAATCCTGACTGTTCCGCCACCAGGTTTGTTCTGAATGCCGTGCTTGACCGCATTCTGACAATAAGTATGGAGCAGCATGTTAGGCAGGAGCGTATTTGTATCAACATCATCTCCGACCTCAACCTTGTATCTGAGCCGTTCTCCATAGCGCAGCATCTCCAGCTCCATGTAATTCTCCACGTATGCCAGTTCCTCAGCCACAGTCCGTGCCGGCTTGTCGATGTCCGCCAGCGTCTTGTTGGTGAAGTCTGAATACATCTTCAGGTATTTTGACGCGTTGTCAGCAGAGTTGTTCATTACAAAATACTCGATTCCTGCCAGCACATTCGCATGGAAATGAGGTATGGACTTGAGACGGATAGCAGTGAGCTGTAGCTCCTTAAGCTTCTTCTCGCGTTTCAGCTGATTGATAGCCTTGTTCGTGCGGTGCTTCTCAATCTTCCGTGCAATGCTCCAGATGACGGTTCCAATCACCAGTATGCCCAAAGTGAGCACCCACCACTTCTGCCACCATTTCAACTCTTCAGGTTCCTGAATGAAAGTGGATTGACGGTTAGTCACCAATAAGGCTTCGGGTGAGAAAGCACACAACTCCTCCAACCCCGCCAGCCAGACTCGTCCGTCGGGTGTTTCCGCCATCATCGCCTGCTGTGGTTCCATCACAGTGAATCCGTTCAGATGGTCGAACCAGCATACATCAACAACCTTGGAAGCGCTGTCGGTCTTAGCGACGATCAGTCCGTCGATGGTTGCAACCACGAGAAAGCCTCTGTCAGATACATAGAGTGACCGAATCTCATGGGACGCCAGCTGCGGAATCTGACTGTTCATCTCGCTGACAACACCATTGCGTATGATAAAGAGGGAGTCGGCTGATGCAAAAAAGACATTGCCCTCATGGTCGGCTGTCATTGTGGTGACAGTGAGTTTCTGTGGATAATCCGTCTTTTTCGTCACCTTTCTGGTGTTCACAGAGAACAGTCCCTCTGTTGCTCCTATCCATATCGTGCCTTCATGGTCGCACGCGGCACACCAGGGCTGACGGATGACAGTGGTCAGCGTGTCGTAGGTCTGGTCGTCGGTGTGGTAGGTGATGATCTGGCTCCTGCTACCGACAATCAGCTTATCTCCAGCCTTGGTGATGAACTTATAGGGCTCTGAGGGGAGCTTAAGCCAACTCACCGATGTACCTTCCACTTTCGCCACATCACCATTGCC
>JAEEOB010000211.1 GCA_016284045.1 Bacteroidaceae bacterium | reverse complement strand
TACCTCAACGGTTTCGGGCAACACCATCACTCTTGAAAACGGAGTATGGAACGACTTTGTTTTCCATATCACAGATGTTACAGGTGACATCCAAATCACCTTCAAGGGATGGCGCGGTTTCATCGATGAGATTGCAGTAGGTGGTCCATATAGTGTGACTATCGGATCTACCGGCTATGAGACGCTCTATTACGGTTCCGCCCCACTTGTTATTCCTGAGGGAGTGCCAGCTTACACACTTCAATCCGATGATGTGAACGGATCTAAGGACGTGCCGAAAGGTGTGGAATTGAAAGCAGGCGACAAATTAGCAGCAGGAACTGCAGTTGTGCTCAGAGGAGAGCCTGGAACATATAATTTCCCGTTCGCATTCGAAAAGATTGTGGTCAACGACCCTAACAATGTTCTGAAAGGTTCAGATGTTCAAACCCTATTCGACGATCCCGCCTACGAATATTTCATTCTTGGCAATCTGAATGGAGAAATCGGATTCTATCATCAGTCTCCATCAGGTGGAAAATACGTGAACAACGGTGCTCACAAGGCGTTCTTGCAGATACCAGTTGGTGAAAGCATATTGAACGACAAGGGAGCAAATGTGAAGGGTCTTTCACTTGAAGACTTGGATGACATGACACCTACCAGCATCAAAGATATTGATGCTCCAGAATCGTTGCCGCTTAACAATAACGTTTATTATAACATATCTGGTCAGCGTGTTTCCCGACCTGTCAGTGGCATCTATATCATTAACGGTAAGAAAGTGATTTTTAAGTAAAAAAGGAATATTTACTTGAATTTAAGATTGCTAAAGTATCTAGACTATTCTTATTACAACTTTCAAAAAAGAAGAACAATGAAAAAGAATTATAAAGCACCCGGAATCACAATACAAGCAGGATTATTATTTGACAACATAGCACAAGTAATCAAGCCTGGTAGCGTTGATGAGCAGCTCACCAAAGAACGCGACGATGATGCTGTTGTAGAAAAAGGAAACGACGAAAAAGACTCATGGACTGAAGGGCTCTGGTGATAATCACCAAAAGAACTTCTTCTCAGCATAGCATGGTTCAGGGGGATGCCAGACTTTTTGGCATCCCCCTGAAGCGTTTTAAACCACCACTCCCTCTACCCTCTCAAAATCGTTGATGTCGGTAATCAGAGCGATGCGGAACCAGCGGTAAGAGTGGCTGTTGAGCGAGCGCATACGCCACCATACACGCCGGTTATTGGAAGCGAAGACGGCAGCGCGGACAGATGAGTCCCCGCTGAGCTGCCGCCACAGAATCCTCATGTCTTTCATACGTTTGAGAGCCGTAGGACTGCCCATGTCGATAGGACGAGTGAGCAGAATTCCTTTGCGCCGCTGCTCAGAACACACATTAGAGAATCTACGCAGAACCTGACCATCTTGAACGACCGTGTCGGGATAGTCGTTGACCACGGCAAGCGGACGGCACACATCACCAGAAAGCGACCATTCGCCCGAAGTCAGCGACAATACATAATGATAAGCGTCAGCACCCACATACACGTGCAGCAAGTTGTTCGGATAGTCAAACGCCAAAGCACTGTGATCCAGCTCACGGTTAAAATCCTTCACCACATCAGCCACCAGCGGATTGAAATCCTCATCAAGCCCGCTGAGCAGCTCCACATCGGCAGCCCATCCGTCGAGCGGGGCTGAGAGTCTGTGTATGACCGAACCACAAAGCCGTTTCAGTCCCTGCGCCGTGGCAAACACCACCGCCCCGTCGGTCTGTGCCACGCTGTCTGCCGACAGGCAGCGGTCGCGTGCGAGCGGACGGATAGCGACAAATGACCCGTCGGTTCCCACCTGCATCGCCCAGATGCCGTCGCGGCAGAAAACATAAAGGGGATACTCACCGAACTGTCCTTCGCTGAGTGCCTGCGTGGCACCCGCAAGTGTCACCACCTGCGTCTGCCCCACCCTGTTCGTCAGATCCGGCAGGAAAGCAAAGGGATTGTTCACACCGCTCTGCTGGATTTTATTGCCTTGACGCAGAACCGCCCCGTGATCCGCCATGTCCACTTCTGCACGCCATGCCTCGTCAAGGGCAAGATAAGGCATCCAGTCCGTCCATTCCGGCTCGTTGAAATTGTCAAACCAGCAGGCACCGCTGAGCAGCTTGTGGGGAGTGAGACGGAGATCGGCACGACGCCAACGGTTTGTCTGGTCGTTCTGCCAGATGACCACGCTCTGTGCGTTGACCGAAGGATAATAAAACCAGAAAAGCGGTGACTCGTTCGCTGTCTGCGGTCGGTCGGCAACGCATAGCTTATGCCCCACACCCTCCTCCACATAGCTGACAATCGCCTTCGTGAGCCTCAGCGTAGTCCGCCCGTCAGACCTGTTAACCACAGTCCCCGCTTTACCCTGCATCAATGCCGGACAGTGACCACAGAACTGCCGCAACCAGATGTCGGCAAGGACCAGCCGCTGATTATACACCTGCATACAGCCACCGCCACGCAATGACAGCGACAGCGGGTTGTCGTCGAGCCTCCTACGTGTCTCCAATGCAGTGAGCGTGTGATCCTCCATCTCGACATCGGTCCATTCACCCACTTCCGGCAACTCGTCCAACCGTATTTCCCGCACTATATAGAATGTGGACCGTGATGCCAGATCATCCGCCACCTGCCGGGCTGTAAATGCAGGGAGTGTGAGCGTGAACAGGTTATCAGCAGTCGTGCTGTTGCTGTTATTGCGGTTAAACAGATAGGTGGCGCTGCATGTGCCGTCGCCGTTGTCGAAATAGCCGTAGCTCCACGTGTCGTCAGCCCGCTGCTCGTCAGCGGCGTCAATGCGACGCAGCCGCACGAGGTTCTCGCCCGCTTTCCATTCAGCACCCTGGTTATAAGTCCATACCGGTGACGACACCGCCACTGCCACACCCATGACAAGGTCGCGCCACGTCTCCGTTCCTTCTTTCACGGTCAGACGGTATTTCAGCTGAGACACCACAGCAGAGACGTATGTGTCCCAGGCACGGCCATCCGTGCCGCCGAGTGTCCACACCAACGGCGTGATGCCGCGGTTGGGAATCATCAGACAAGGCGGCGACGGACAGACGTAGGTGCCGTCGTAGAGTTTCAGTGCATAACGCACGAAGAAAGGAGCAATGAACTTATTCTCCTCTGTGGCGTATTTGGCTATGAACTTGTTCACCATACCGGTGAGGGCGGTGAAGTTCTCTGGCGTGTCGGCAAAGACATGTCCGGTCTCCGTGGCAGTTCCTTTCAAAAGCGTGACCGACAGCGATTTGGTCTGCTTGCCGTTCGCCCATAGACACAGCTCAATATGGCTGACTGTCTTCAATGCGTCGGTGGTGAACACAGCGTAGGGATGGAGGTCGTTCGCCGCCGTCGAGAAGGCTGCGAAGTCGCGAGAGAGGTCTGTGTAGCAGAGATAGACAGAGAAAGGAGTGGCCTGCCTGCCCGTCAGCCTGGTCGTCACGATTTTGTAAGTGGTGGAAGGCTCAAGCGACTGGTCAGGGGTAATGGTGAATAAAGTCTCCTGGGAAAACTCCGGTGTGGTGACTGGCGTAGGAGCCACCACCTCAGCGAACTCGGTGGTCTCCGTCTGCTCCGACCGCTCCACGATAATGCCCGTCTCCTCACCAGGATGAAAGGTCTGCACATAGATATTCCGCAGGCGGAACTGCATGTCGATTTGCGGAAACTGTGACCCAAGAAAGACATAACAGCCGTCGCGCCAGATAGCGTATGCGGTATAAGAGTAATCGGAGTTTTCAGAAAAATCAGAGTTTTCAGAAGAATCAGAGTATTCAGAATTATCGGAATGTCCCCAGATTCTGATGATGAGCGTGTTGCCCATCACCACAACCTTGTCTATACGTCCTTCGGCGAGTGTGGTGATGAGTGTGCGGGCAGATCCGTCTGCATGATAGAAAGCCAGCGACTTCCCGTCGGCTGTCCGAACCACATAATGCTTCTCCGTCTCAACTGTATGGATACAGAGCAAAACATCACCCTCGGCGATTGTGATGCCAAGTGGATCAGTCGCCGGGATGTTACGCACATCGCCGTCACAAACCATCAGGTTCATCATGTAGTCGAGCTCCCCGTCAGTCGCCAGCGAGGGAGAACGGCGTATTCCTTTATTCAACTTCATTATTTCTATTTACGATTTAATTATTGACGATTTACGATTTATTTAGTCAATTTTTTAATTTTACCATTAAGCCTTTCACCAAAACTTCTCAGATTGCAGGACTAATAGGAGCTGACGTTTTCTTACGTCAGGCAGCACCCACCTTTCTGAACTGCACAATGACAACACCCGCAACAACTAACTCACTAAAAACTATAAACTATAAACTACAAACTAAAAACTACAAACTATAAACTACAAACTATAAACTACAAACTATAAACTATAAACTATAAACTATAAACTAAAAACAACTCTCATTCACGGTTCTGTTCGCTGCTGGCCTGTATTTATTCCGCCTCTCCGCAGGCAGAGACCGCGGCTGCTTCTGGTGAACGAGATTGGCAATCATGTCGGTCATGACGATATCGTCGTGGTTGCCGTCGCCCGGGATATTGCCATAGCTGCCGTCGGTGCGCTCCTCATAGATGGAAATCTCCTTATAGAAAGCCTCATCGGGGTCATGGAACAGCCCGTCCTCAAACCACTTGGTGAACTGATCGACCATCTGCTGTTTGGTACGGCGGTTGGTATGGAATCCCACTTTCCTGACTGTTCCCTGACGGACATCTTCAGAATCGGTAAGTGGACGCATATAGATGTTTTTGTAGATTTGCTTCAGCTCATCAAGCACACTCACAGCATGGTCGGCATTTTCTGTAAAATCAGCCGAGAGACCTTTCTTCTGTTCGAACGTGTTGCTCTCAAACACAAGCAGTGCCTCATCATACCACCAACCGATGTCAGCTGCCTTGCGTGCCAGCAGGTCGAAACGGCAATGTCCCCGCCAGCGAGCCACCACCCAAAGACCTTCTTCGTTCCCCTCATCCCGGTTGAACAACTCATCTTCCGGCACATTGGCATGACAGCGGTCGATAACGGTGATGACTGAGTAGTCGGCACGCTCATTGCGTCCGCCCACATCCACCGTAATCAGATAGCGGTTGTCGAAATCGCCTGTCTGAGGATATTCCCACACTTTCAGCGGACCGTTCTCGTCAGCTACTTTGCGCGTCAGCTCATTGTTTTCTATCGTCACCTCACCACGAAACACAGGCAGCCGCTTCTCTTTCTTCTCAATCTCATCCACTTTCTCAGGGTCGATGATGAGATGTCCGCTGAAAGTGAAACACTCAATGTCGTCGCTTGGAGCCTCACTCGCTATCTGCGCATGGGAATGAAAGGACTTACGGCGCTCCACATACCACTTGATATGCTCCAGCGTGGCTCCTTTCAACCACAGCTTCCAGAGATAATCACCTGGCTCGGCTGTCTTCTCGGTTGTGACTTTATCCCGGCTGTGAATCAACAGTTGCTCCGCAAACGCCTTCCGTTCTTCATTATCTATAAAGGGCAGCGAGTCGTGCTCAATATAGAAAAAAGGAATAAAAAGCGCTTTCCGTGCTGAATGCCCCTCTTTCGCCTCCTGATACTCGTCGTAGAAATAGCCGCTCTTGCCGTTGGCAGTCGATTCCATCACCTCCATCGTGCATGCCACACCCTCAGCGATACCGCTGGTGACGGCACGTATCAGCGCAGACGCGCTTTTCTGAGGGGTCAGCCTCCAGTAAGCCACCTCGGAGAAATGTGCCATGGCGATGTCGCATCCCCGGGTGCTCTCGTAGTTCTCGTAGGAGCTGACGGTGATGACATTCGAGCGCATGGGCTTCCCGTGGCCGTCGGTGATGACGGAGTCGGCAGCCGACCGCTCGTATGGTGAGAATTTCAAATTGCCTTTGCAGAACACCTCCTCAGGAAAATGCGTCAGCACCTTCGTGTACATCGCCTTGATACGTCGTGCCGTGTCTTTTGTCTGCGCCACAATCAGCGAGTTCCAGCCGTCTTTCACAAACAGCTGAATCCATGCCATATAAAGCTGTATGAGCGTGGATCCGCCCCACTGACGTGCCTTCAGCAGGATGAGCCGGATAGGCTTCCCTGCCGTACGCATCGTCTCAAACTCGGTGAGCAGCAGCCGCTGAGCGTAATTGAGCTTGAACGGCACGAGCTTGCCCGTAATTTTATTCTTGATATGAAACGCCTTGGCGAAAGCGAAATAGGGATCGTGTGCCATGCGCTGGCGAATCAGTTCCATGGAGAAATTCTGACGTTCATCGGATGTGTCTTTACCTCTCTGCCTCAGCAGGGATCCGATGCTGCCTGCCCCGATTACAGCCTGATAATCAGGAAGGTTTATCACCTCATCGGTCAGCCACTGATCCGGGATGTCATGGTCGGGAATCACCACCAGCTTTCTGCCGCCATCAATCCCTTTCCCCGTGATTTGATCCACATCGGCAAACAGGCGTTTACGCCGAAGCTCGTTTTCTTCCAATATTTCTTTGATTTTCATTTTTTATAGGTTTTTAATAGGAAGTTATAGGAGGTTATAAGATTTTATAGGAGACTATAGGAGGGCTATTTTCCAAGGTTGTCTGTTCTGAGACCGCTGATTCCAGGCAGATAGAGGTTCTGAAGCATCTGATCGGTGGTGATTGCCTGCTGCTGCCACATCTGCATCACCAGGTCGTTGGTCATCATGCGCGCCACGGGGGAATCGCCTGCATCCTGGATGCTCACCTTGAAATCGATGTCCCCAACGAGGCGCGGCTCATAGGTAAGGTAGTGTCCGTAGTCCTGCTCTCGCGCCGGTGCCACTCACCTCGGCTTCTGATAATACTGGTGTATCACCTTCATCTTCTTCCTCGCAATATTACGCTCAAACTCGGTGAACTTGCCTGTGAGCGCGGCAACACTGGTTGAGGAGTTCTCCATTTCCATGGCATAGCGCGCATAGCCGGTGTTGCCCGACGGCGGCACTCCCTGCAGCGATGAGTTGACGCTGGTGATTTCGTTGATGCTCGACAACTGCAGCTGCAACATCTCCGACACGCCGAGGTTGAGCGCGTTCTGCGTGATTATCTCCGGTTTGGCACCTGTGGGGTCGGGCTCATACACAATCCAGCCGCCCACCTCCACCGCCTGCCGTGCGAACTCGTCGATGGTCATGTTGCGGGGGATGGAACGCTTGGGTATCATCTTCAGTCCTTTGATTGACGAGTTGATATACATATCATTGAGCGTGATAAGGCGGTTCACATACCGCTGCTGGTCGATGACGGAGCTCATAAAAGGATAGATTTTGCCGTTCACGAAATGGTAGGCGGTCATCACGTAGGGGTGGTCTTTGTGCCCGTAGGGTGAGTCATAGTCCTGAAGCACTGTGCCGTCGGGAGCAAGCAGCGAGAAATGCCACACGTCGTCGGAGGTGGGCTCCACGATGATGGGGTTGTCTTTCCGTCCACGGTTCAATACTTCGACCGCCGGCAAATCACTCTCCTCAATCAGGAATACGGGCTGAAGCGGGTCGCGGCGGTCAATGCAACGGTAGCGGATCCGCCGCTGCCTGGTCCACACATGATAGGTGCGGAGCAGCCGGTCGTCGGCAGGTAGCCAGAAGTCCATCTGATCATGCTGGCTCATGGTCTGCCGGGCTGTAAACCCAGGCAGCTTCGGATTCACCAGCGGCGCATAAATCTCCTTGAGGTTCAAAGTGGTTTTGCTGCCGAGCACCGAACGAAGCTCAGGATAGGTGTAGTCGCGGATTTCGCCTATCAGCGCAATGTCCCACAGCCGAGGGTCGTTCATCTTGCTCTCGAAGAAGAAATAATCGGGATTGACAGCAAAGGTATAGGCATCATCCTCACCTTTGTTGCTTCCCCACTCCTCACACACGACGCTGATACCGCCCTGCATCAGTTCCTCCATCTGCCCCACCAGCAGCTCCCTCATGCTGTTCACCTCCCAGTTGGTCTGCAGCGCATTGGTCATCATCCGGCTTTTCTCGTCGGCATCGGCATCACGGGCGAAACACACAGGCATCGTGCTCCGTTTGGCTATCAGACCCGTCAGGGCATGTACGATTTTGATGAGGTGATTGTTCTGCAGCGGTACGGTGCCTCCATGACGGGTGATACGCTCACGCTCTGTCATCACTTTCCCGTCGTCGTCCACCACGAGGTCGCCCCACTGGTCGCCATAGATATAGTTGATGTTTCTCCTGCGGGTCTGGCGGAAGTCTTCCAGTCCCAGCCAGGCATTCTCCGCCCGGCTCAGTAAGTCTGTGTTTTTCATAGTGTTTGGGGTTGTCTGGAATTTCCGGAATATTCGGATAATTCGGATAATCCGGAACATTCGTCTATTCGGCAGCAAAATTACAAAGAAAAACAACTCCTTTCTGATGTTTTCGGAAAATATGAGGGGAAATCCCCCCTATAGTTTAGGAAAAAACCTACATTCATTTAGTGTTTTTTCCCATTTGTTGTTGTCAGATAATGCGTAACTTTGCATCGTGAAAGAACGGAAAGACGTTCCCTCACAAGAATAAAACAATAAAGCAAGATTGAAACTTTGAGACAAGCTCCAAGTTTGAGGCGTCTCAGCATAAAACAAACAAGTTTGATTTCTGCATTCGACTTTAGCAAACTTTCCATATTAGAATAATTAGTTAGTATTTTTTTCATGACATTGAAGCCCGCTGTGAAGCGGGCTTCAATGGTTATAAAACACGAAGGGCAAAAAGGTGACAAAAACCGCTTTTCAGTGATTGCTGAAAATATGTGTAATTAGTGAAGCAAATCAGTGTAATTAGTTGACAGATTCGTGTGATTCGTGTAAAAAAAACGTGAAATAAATGCTTATTAGTTTGGAATGTTGGAAAAAATACGTTTAATTTGCATTTAAAAATAGAATTATATCAAAAACCTGTATTATTAATCTAAACAGACAACTATGATGAAGAAGATTTTAACTGCCCTTTGCGCCATGATGATCACTGTGGGCGCATCAGCACAGATGATGAGCGGAGGATTCCGGCTCGACAACAGAAGCGTGTACTATGGACTGCGCATGGGATTCACATCCTCACATATCGCAGGCGACCTCGACACCGATGCGAAGACAGGACTCAACCTCGGAGCCGTGTTCGGACTGCGGTGCTCGCCCTATATCCCGATGTTCTTGGAAAGCGGCATTTATTACACCGAAAAAGGCGGAAAGATGAGTCTGGGACACGATGATTCAACGTATAAGTACAATCTCTCATACATAGAAATGCCGTTGCTGATGAAATACGGAGTCGAAGTGGCTGACCAATTTGCAGTCCTCCCCTACGTGGGACCAACTTTCGGTTTCGGTGTAGCCGGACAGACAAAGGAGAAATTCCCGGGCGGAGTCAGAAAATACGACTCCTTCGGCGACGACAAGTTCAACCGATTCGACGTGGGCATAAAGCTGGGCTGCGGAATCGAGTGGAACATGCTCTATGCTGAGCTTGGCTACCAGTGGGGCATCACCAACATCGGTGACTTCCCCTCTGACGACGATGCCTACAACCGCCATTTCTTCATGAACATCGGTATCAACTTCTGATTTATCCTACACCGGATCCACATCAAAATAAACCCGGAGGGAATTGGCTATAGGCTGCGCCTGCACCTGCCCTACGATGGACTGAAGCAGCTGGCGTGTGCGTGCCACGTTGTCGGAAGTCTGCATCTTCAGGATGATTTTACGGATATGCATCGACTGCACACGCCCCACCGGCGGACAGTCGGGACCAAGCACACGCAATCCAAGCGATTTTCTTAACAAGTCAGCAGTCTGATTTGCGAGATGCTCCACGGTGTGGAAATCGCGGTGAAGCAGATACACATAAATGAGCCGTGTGAACGGCGGATAGCGGAACAGCTCACGTTCCGCTATTTGTGTGCGGTACATCTCCTCATAGTTGTTGTCAACTACATCCCGGATAATCTCACTGTCGGCAGAGCGTGTCTGCAGGATCACCCTGCCCTTACGCCCTTTGCGGCCCGAACGGCCCGCCACCTGCGCCAGGATATGGAACGTGCGCTCAAAACTGCGGAAATCGGGGAGGTTGAGCATCATGTCGGCATCGAGAATACCCACCACATGCACATTATCGAAATCCAGTCCTTTCGACACCATCTGCGTGCCAATAAGGATATCGCTCTCATGCCGTGAGAACGCATCGATAATCTGACTATAGGAATTCTGTGTGCGTGTGGTGTCGAGATCCATACGTGTCACACGTGCCTCGGGGAAGAAAGTCCGTATCTGTTCCTCTATGCGCTCTGTTCCCAGCCCCACATTCATGAACGATGCTTCCTCGCAGTTGGGACAACGTGCCGGCAGCATATAGGTGCTCCCGCAATAATGACAGGTGAGCGCATTGGTCTTTTTATGGAAAGTGAGGCTCACGTCGCAGTGCTCGCAGCGCGGCACCCACCCACAGTTCTTGCACTCGATAAAACTGGAAAAGCCGCGCCGGTTCTGAAAAAGAATCACCTGACCACCAGCTTTCAGCGTCTCATCAATGGCATCAAGCAAAGTCTGGGAGAAACTCCCTTTCATACGCTTCTGGAATTTCAGACGCTTGATGTCCACTACTTCGATATCAGGCATCTGCATGTCGCTGAAACGGCGGTCCATACGCACATAACCGTATCGGCCGTCCTGAGCCAACTTGAATGTCTCGATGCTCGGCGTGGCGGTGCCGAGCAAGGTCTTCGCGCCATACTGACGGGCGAGCATGACGGCAGCTGCACGCGCATGGTAGCGGGGTGCCGGATCCTGCTGTTTGAACGAAGTCTCATGCTCCTCATCGACAATCACCAGCCCAAGGTCACGGAACGGCAGGAACACAGATGACCGCACTCCAAGAATCAGCTGATAGGGACTGCCGCTCAGCTGCTTGAGATACACCGCCACGCGGTCGGCATCCACGAATTTCGAGTGATACACCCCGAGTTTCTCTCCGAAAACAGCACGCAGGCGATTGGTTATCTGGGTAGTCAGCGCGATTTCAGGCAACAGATAGAGCACCTGCTTGCCCTTGTCGATATACTGCTGAATCAGATGGATATACACCTCTGTCTTTCCGCTTGATGTCACACCGTGGAGCAACGTGATGTCGTGTGTCTGCCAGCTGTCCTGAATCTGCCGGAAGGCAGTCTGCTGCCACTCATTCAGCTGATTCTGAACACCAGGACACCCCGTGCCATCAAACTGCTCAACAATGTTCTTACGGCGGCGTTTTTTCTCACCCTCGTCCTTCTTCATCCCCGCAGGAAAGGCAGCCTTGAACACATCGCCCAGCGGACACATGTAATAATGTGCAATCCAGCGCCAGAAGTCAAGTTGAAGGGTTGTGACGATAGGTGCAGTGTCGAGCACAGTCTCAATTTCCTTCACCGTCACGCCCTGCGGCTCATTCCCATGCACGGCAAGCACCAGCCCCACATATTTCTTTGACTTACCAAAAGGCACGACCACACGCACCCCTACCCCCACCTGAGACTCCAAGGCTGGAGGCACCAGATAGGTGAACGACTCAAAAGGGACTGGTAAACAGATGTCTGCAAACACGGGAAGATTTACGATTTTATGATTTACGACTTAAGATTCTCACGAAGACAAGAAGACGAGAAGACAAAATTATTTACGATTTAACAATTTACGATTTACGATTTATTTAACTATTGGGTTATTAAATTATTTGAAGGCAAGAAGACGAGAAGGCGAGAAATTTGTTCTGCGAACGAAAAAACAAACACACTTGGCCTAAAAAAGCCTGACGGATGGTCAGGCTTTTTTATACTTCGGTCATACGCTAATTATCAGAAGATATAAGCCACAGAAATCTGATGGGCATTGTTCTTCATCTTGATTTTCTTCACAGGATCCAGAGGACTGTTCACCTCAGCAGTTTTGCCAAGACCGATGTTGTAATTATAACCCACCTGTATATGGTTTATCAGCTTTACACCAGCACCCACATTCCAGCTGAAGTTGGATGACTTCATCTTATAGGTTTCAGCATCAAAAAGTTTTTTGTCTCCGACATTAAAAGAGAACTGAGGACCAGTGGCAAAATAAATTCCAGCCAAGTCGCCAAGACCCAATGTATATTTCAAGTTGATGGGAACATCAATAAACTGTAACTTTTCCTTTGTGTCGTTCACCTCAATATTCTTCTGGTCATAGAGCACAGCGATGTCGGCACCGATTCCCACAATAGGAATCGTAAACTCAGCCATCGGACCGATAAAGAAACCGGTACGGTTATCTGCCTTGGCGACATCCTTGTCGAATTTCACCTTTGTGATGTTCAAACCACCTTTAACTCCAAACTTAACGGGCAACTGAGCATGGGCTGCGGCTGCCACAAGCAGCATAACTGCTAAGATACTGAATGATTTTTTCATAAATAAACAAGTTTTTGATTTCTCTTTGTCTGCAAATTTACAGATTTTACTGATACATTGCAAATTTTTTATCTATTTTTATGAAAATCCGTCGGAATGCCATCCAAATTAGGTAAAACCACAGACCAAGAACTAAAAACTAATTTCCACCTCCTGCCATGATATTGATAATCGCCACCACATCTGAGATGTTCGTAGCGTTGTCGCCGTTCACGTCGGATGTTGCCTTAAATTTGTTGTCGCCCGCCATCGTGTTGATGACCGCCACCACATCGGAGATATCCACTTTGCCGTCGCGGTTCACATCACCTTTCTTTGTGCCGCCGCCGGCACTGATCTCAACGAACTCGTTGCTGACCGGATAACCGCCGGCACAGACGGAATTGTACTCAAAGACGGCACCCTCAGGCTGGCAGATGGACAGACCGTCGGACAGGGTTAAAGTGTTGAAATGATAGAAGCTGCCGTACTGGCCACGTGCCCTCACAACCGTGTTTTTGCCACGGACCTTCACGTCAGTATAGTAGGTAATACCGTCTTGACCTGCCAAACCGCTCCCGCATACGCCGAAGGTAACTCCGTCAAAACAGACTTTCACACCGTCAGAGATAATCAGAGAATGCTTATCATATCCCAAAAAATCAAGACCTTTCTCACCTTTCACCGACAAACTGCCACCGCCCGTCAGCGTAAGGCTTCCATCGCTGCAAATGCCGTCCCAATACTTTGACTCAACAATATTGTCGCCCACCAAGTTGACTGTCAGGCCGTCAAGGGTAATATAAATGCCATATCCATAAGGCTCATCGGTCTTGATTATGACATTCCTCAACGTGAGGTATTGATCGTCAGGATTATAGCGAATCTGCATCGTACCACTCTTATAGCGCTGCCAGGCCTCAGTGTCAAGACTTGCCACCAGCTTCGTAATCTCGCCAATGTTTTTGTTCGTCAGCTCAAAGCCGGCTATCTTGATGCCATAATTGATGGTCGGGGTCGCTATCACTACCTCCTGGCCCTTCACAACGGCATTGCCGTATTCCACCACGTCATAATAGTTGTATGAAGCATCCTCCGGAGTTATTATCCGAGTGTCAGCACCATATAAGATGTTTATCAGATGGTGGATACAGCTCTCGGTACCATGTGCCCTCACTTTTCCGTCGCCTGACTGTACTGACAGTATTCCGCCCCTCTGAGTATAAGCCACTCCTGCCTTCTGTCCCAGAATTCCATAGTCTCCCCAGCCTCCTACCGTACCGCTTTCAACAATCAGCGTGTCTGTGATATAGATGGCAGCACGTAAATTACCGCCACGGCACAGCAGTTCACCATCACCCGTCAGGATGGTACGGTCATGGATACAAAGACCGTCATGCTCTGCCAGGTCTGTACCAGATATGTAGTTCTTCCCCTCCAGGCTGATTTTCAATCCATGGTTTCGGCACGACACGAGTTCGTCTGTGCGTCCTTGTATGAAACAGTTCTTGAGCATCAGCGTGTTGGAAGCGGGGTCATATTTTGCATAACCCGAGTCCTCAACACTCACCCCGTCAATCACGGTCAGGTCCTCGCTGTTGCTTTGGCTTACCTGCTTGCCCAGAATACTTATGTCGTAAACCGGCGCATCGGGATGCTCGATGGTGACCGCTTTATCCTTCACGAAGTCTGTACCATCGCTGATCACCACGCCCGTGGTTCCGCCGGACTGCTGATAATGTGCTCCCGCCGGACTGACCACAGCCAGACCGTCCTCAAGGATCAGTTCAGGCAACAGTCCTATGGAATACAAAACCTTGCCATAGGCAGTCACCACGGTTGTTGCGCCACGAACAATCAGGGAGCCATGAAGACTGTTCCAGTCGGGAGGGGCAAATCCCCCAAAAATTCCGG
>JAEEOB010000210.1 GCA_016284045.1 Bacteroidaceae bacterium | reverse complement strand
CAACTAATTAACTACTTATTTTATGAAGCACAAATTACTCATAACCGCGGCATCGCTTATGTTTGCTCTGACTGCTTCAGCACAATGGACTAAGCCAACCGTCACCAACTTTGTTGACATGGCGGAGGATGGAGAGACCACACAATATTTATATAATGTGGGGGTCAACAAGTTCTTTTGCGGGCATAACGAGTGGAACACACGTGCATCGGTAGATGAATACGGTGAGCCAATCCGTATTTCCAAAATGGAAGGAGAAGAGGGATATTATGACATCGGCGTTTATCCTTCAAAGTACCGCACCGACATCAACGCATGGAAAAGCCTTTCCGGTAACAGCTGGGATGGCATGTGGTGTGACGGTGACCCTGCAAACACAGGCACCTATCAGGGCTGCCAGATGTGGCTCATCACCAAAATCGGTGACATCTACAAGTTCTCTAACGACAACTTCAACCAGGCATACGAGTTCGGACCGACCGAAGCAACGCTCGGAGTTGGTGACTATGTGATGGGTGAAGCAGGAAACACACGCTGCTATCTCTACTATCAGCACACAGAAACCATTACTAAGCACATGGAAGATGGTGACGAGGATGTTGAGGAGGATGCCTTCCAGGGGAATTTCTATGACGAGTGGAAATTCGTGTCGGAGGAGACTTATAACGAATATGTGGAGAACATCGACAAGTTCAATGCTGCCACATCCCTTAAGAAGGCTATCGACGAGGCAAAAGCTGAAAACCCTGGCATCGACCTCTCCGCACAGGAGACTGTCTATAACAACACCTCTTCTACTTTAGAAGAGCTGCAGGCTGCCGAGAAATCTGTTGGCGACGCAGTGGTTGAATATAAGATGAATGAGGCAACTCCAGACAACCCTGTTAACTTCACTGCAAAGATTGTGAACCCGAACTTCGGACCTGAAGGCTCAACCCCTGACTTCACAGGCTGGCTGGGAACAACGTTCGGTGCCGGTGGTACGACTTGGTCGAACGCAGAGCACTATGGAAAGACATTCGACTCCTATCAGGATATTGAAGGACTGCCTGAGGGTGTGTATATGGTTGCCTGCAACGGTTACACCCGTTATCAGAACGCACAGGCTGACTACAACGCCTGGAAGGCAGGAACTCCTGCAGAGACCAAGATTTATCTGAAGAGTGAGACCACTGGTACATTCTCAACTCCTGTTCATCACGTATCAGCTGGTGGTTCAATCGATGCACCTATCGGCACAAACGGAACAACAACTGTTACCTACACAGATGAAGAGGGAGAGCACACGCTCTACTGCCCGAACCTCATGATTACCGCCAACGACTACTTCCACGACGGTACTAACCGCTACCGCAACGAGGCATACGGCGGTCTGGCGGGAGGCGACGTTCTCCGTCTCGGTCTGATCAACGAGAAAGCCACTGGTTCCGACTGGTCAATCTTCGATGACTTCGAGCTCTGGTACTTCGGTAACACCGATGCAGCTTATCAGCTCTGGGGCAGCAAGATTGCAGAGAAGAACGTCATTGCATTCAACGAGCATTATGGTGCTCCCGACAAGGCTATCTATGATGCAGCTATCAACACATTGAAGAATGCAACCAATAAGGATGAAATCATGCAGGCAATTCAGGAATTTGAGACTATACCTGATCAGATTGCATTGAGCCAGAAGAACTATAAGCTCTATCTGCAGGAACTCGACAAGGCCATGGATGAGCTGACCAACCTGGAGAACCAGGGTGCTGATCCTGACATCACGATGGAGCTTTCCGACTACCTGCAGGCTTCCGCAGAGGATAATGGCGACCTTGAATGGGGTTATCCTAACGGTTGCGCAAACTATATCATTGACTTGGAGAACGGAGCAATCGAAGGTCGCCTGTCGGCCGAGGAGATAGCAGAAGAGACTGCATGGCTCCATGCGAAGGTATCTGAAGTTATTGAAAAATGTATGGATGCCGGATTCGACGTGTCGAACCTCCTGGTTAACCCGAAATTCACCGATGGATTCAACGGATGGACCAACTCTGATGGTGGTGCAGTTGTTGGAAACGTTGGTGGTCTGGAAATCTTCCCTGTGGTTGAGTGCTACGAGACAGTCGTAGATGTTCAGCAGACTGTAAATGCCAAGCCAGGTGTTTATGCCATCTCCGTATATGCGTTCGAGCGTCCGGGCGGCAACACCCAGTTCTCCGGTGACGAAGACCTGAAAGTTCGCCTTTATATGAACCAGTTCTCTACTCCTGTTCAGCACATCGTGAAGGATGCAATTCCAGATGAGGAATGTCAGGAACAGGTAAACTGCTATCGTGGAGAACTGACTGGTGGATGGCCATACGACTATAATGTTGAGGCATTCGGATGGATTCCGAACTCTGTCGATGGTGCTTCCTACGCTTTCAATTCCGGACGTTATCTCCAGACTTGCTACGGTCTTGTTGGTGAGGACGGCGTGATGAAGATTGGTCTTACTTCCGACGGTGTAAAGCTTAGTAGTGGTGGCTGGTGCCTCTGGGCTGGCTTCTCACTCAAATACATGCAAAAGGATGAGGACGCTCTGGCAAGCGTGATTGAATACTATGCAAACCTTGCAGGTGAAATCTCTGATCCAGCCGGCAAACCCGACCTCAAGGCTCTGAACGATGCTGTCGAGGCAGCACAAGCCGCTACAGACGGTGAGACAATGTACACCGAGCTCTTCAAGATGATTGACGCTTATAATGCTGTGCTTGAGTCAGTGAAGAGCTATGAGAAGGCATTAGCGGCTTACGACAACCTTATGGCAGCTGCTACCGACTATGCTGAAACAGCATCTCCTGAGGCTCTCGCTGCAGCAGAAGGACTCCTCGGCGACTATTCTGGAATTGAGGATTATAACTATGCTGGCACTGAACTTGATCCGATGATTGAAGAGATGGAGAAGGCTACATCTCGTCTGAAGATTCCTGATTACTCAAATCCTCCTACTGACTTCACAGCAGTGATTGATAACCCGAGCTTCGAGACTGGTGACCTCTCAGGATGGGAATACTATCAGGGCAATGACACAGGTTCTAAGGATATCAGCAATGCTACTTACACAGTGGAGAATGCCGACGGACAGTATGTGTTCAACACATGGAGCGGAAGCGCACCTGCTGAAGGTTTCTGGGTACAGCAGAAACTCAGAGCTCTCCCGGCTGGAACATACAAGCTTGAGGCTCTCCTCGCTTCTGACGCTGGCAACAAAATCACTCTCTCCGCAAATGACGTTTCTCAGGAATACACCATGGAGAATCCTAAGGAATTAGGTCAGGATGGTGAAATCACCTTCACGCTCGCAGAAGAGGGCGACGTAGTAATCAAGGCTTGGAGTGCAAGCTGGTTCAAGTGCGATAACTTCCGTCTGACTTACGGTGTAGAAGGTGGTACGAAGGGCGACGTTAACGGCGACGGTGCTGTGGATATCTCCGACGTGGTTGCTATCATCAACACGATGGCTGGAACAGCCGACTGGCCGGCTGACGTGAACGGCGACGGCTCAATTGATATCTCTGACGTGGTGAAGGTAATCAACATCATGGCTGGTGCAGATTAATAAATTATTAAAACTTAAGGTGGGCATGGTTTTCATGCCGTGCCCACCCCTAAATAAACAATTATTAATTATTAAATAACCTATTTTATTAATTTTTTAAATTTAAGAGATTATGAAAAAGTTTTTTACTTTTATGGCTTTGGCACTTGCTGCAGTTAGTGCTAATGCGCAGTACTCAATGTCTGCTAAGGGACGTTGGACAGAGACTACAGACGTGACCGTTGACCCTACTACTACTGCTGGTAAGATTGGTCGCATCATCTTCTCTCTTGAGAACGCAGATGAAATTGGTGGTTATCAGATTCAATTCACTCTTCCTGAAGGTTGCACATTAGTTGGTTCTTACACCATGGACGGTGATCCATACATCGACCGTTATCCTACTAAGGAAGTTGAGGTAGTTGATGAGGAGACTGGTGAAGTTTCTACTTCAAATGTCAACACATTTACTAAGATGTTGGTGAATGCTGATGGTGCAGTTACAATTGGTGTATTCAAAGACCCTGAGAAATTTGCAAAAGAAACTTACGTAATGCCTGCTGGTTCTGGTGATGTTGGTCATATTCAGATTCGTGTACCAGATGATTTCCAAGACACTACAATTGAGTTCACAAGTGCAATTTCTTCACCTGATGCTGTAACACTTGCTTCTGATATCAAGTACACTGCAAATGTTAAGGTTGTTTCTACCGACATAGGTACTTCTATCGAGGGTGTAAAGGCTGAGACTCTCACAGGTAAGGAGATCTTCAACCTCAGCGGTCAGCGCGTTTCAAAGGCTACCCGCGGTATCTACATCGTAGATGGCAAGAAGGTATTTGTTAAGTGATTTTAGCAATATCTGATATAATAATCCCTGGAGCTTAGCTCCGGGGATTTTTTTGTTGAGACGCTAATGAATTAATTTATTGGCTTTTTATTTTGCATTGTTCTTGTTTAATCGTAACTTTGCAAAAAATTTCATAATCATGGACTATAATTTCAGAGAGATTGAGAAGAAATGGCAGCAGCAGTGGGTTGCCGGCAAGACGTATGAGGTGAAAGAAGACCCATCAAAACCTAAGTTCTATGTGCTCAACATGTTTCCGTATCCGTCGGGAGCAGGACTCCATGTGGGCCATCCGCTCGGCTATATTGCCAGTGATATCTATGCGCGCTACAAACGTCAGAAAGGCTTTAATGTGCTTAACCCGATGGGTTACGATGCCTACGGACTGCCTGCCGAGCAATATGCCATCCAGACTGGTCAGCATCCGGAAATCACAACGTTTGAGAATATTAGCCGCTACCGCGAGCAGCTCGATAAAATCGGCTTCTCGTTCGACTGGAGCCGCGAGGTTCGCACCTGCTCCCCCGACTACTACCACTGGACACAGTGGGCATTCCAGCTTATGTTCGACAGCTATTACGACACGATAAAACAGCAGGCACAGCCTATCAGCCTCCTTATTGACCATCTGAAGGCCAGCGGCACAGACGGACTAAATGCCTGGGGCAGTGAGGAACTGAGCTTCACAGCTGCCGAATGGAATGCCATGGATGTGAAACAGCAGAGCGACAAGCTGATGAACTGGCGTATCGCTTTCTTGAGTGACATGATGGTGAACTGGTGTTTGGAACTGGGTACTGTGCTTGCCAACGACGAGGTCGTGGAAGGCGTGAGTGTGCGCGGTGGCTATCCAGTGGTGCAGAAACGGATGCGCCAGTGGTGTCTGCGCGTCAGTGCCTACTCTCAGCGTCTGCTCGATGGTCTTGACACCATCGACTGGACCGACTCTCTGAAAGAGACGCAGCGCAACTGGATAGGCCGCAGTGAGGGTGCTGAGGTCGTGTTTAAAGTGGCTGACAGCGATAAGGAGTTCACGATTTTCACCACCCGTGCCGACACGATGTTCGGCGTGACGTTTATGGTACTGGCTCCTGAGAGCGAGCTGGTGGGTGAGCTCACCACCGACGTCCGTAAAGCGGAGGTGGATGCTTATCTCGAGCAGGTGAAGAAACGCACGGAACGTGAGCGCATGATCGACAAGAAAGTGACAGGCGTATTTACTGGCAGCTATGCCATCAATCCGTTCACAGGCGAGAAGAACCCGATATGGGTGAGTGACTATGTGCTTGCCGGCTACGGCACAGGTGCCATCATGGCAGTGCCTGCACACGACTCGCGTGACTATACGTTCGCACGCCATTTCGGCCTGCCTATCATCCCGCTCGTTGAGGGTGCTGACATCAGCGAGGAGAGCTACGACGCGAAGGAGGGTATTGTGATGAACAGTCCCCGTCCAGGCGTTACCCCATATATTGACTTCTCACTCAACGGTCTGAGCGTGAAAGAGGCTATTGCAGCCACGAAGAACTACGTGGAGAGCCACGGAATCGGTAGAGTGAAAGTGAACTACCGCCTGCGCGACGCTATCTTCTCGCGTCAGCGTTACTGGGGCGAACCGTTCCCCGTGTATTATAAGCACGGTATTCCGACGATGATTCCGTCTGACTGTCTGCCTTTGGAGCTGCCCGAGGTGGATAAGTTCCTGCCCACTGCCACCGGTGAGCCACCCCTCGGCAATGCCACCGCATGGGCATGGGATGAGGTGAACCGCCGTGTGGTGGATAACACGCTTATCGACGATAAGACCGTGTTCCCTATAGAGCTGAACACCATGCCTGGCTTCGCCGGTTCCTCCGCTTATTATCTGCGCTATATGGATCCGCACAACGACAAGGCGCTCGTCAGCAAGGAGGCGGATAACTACTGGCGTAATGTGGACCTCTATGTGGGCGGTACCGAGCATGCCACCGGTCACTTGATTTACAGCCGTTTCTGGAACAAATTCCTATTTGACTATGGCTACAGCGTCAGCGAGGAACCGTTCCAGAAGCTCGTGAACCAAGGTATGATCCAAGGACGATCTAACTTCGTCTATCGCGACAACGAGGCAAGCAAGACCGCTGGACATCCTGTGTTCGTGTCGTTCGGGCTGCGTAAGAATTATAAGGACGTGACCCCAATCCATGTGGATGTGAATATCGTGAAGAACGATGAGCTTGATCTTGAGGCGTTCACTGCCTGGCGTCCGGAATATGCCGACGCTGAGTTCGTGCTTGAGAACGGCAAGTATATCTGCGGCTGGGCCATAGAGAAGATGTCGAAGTCGATGTTCAACGTGGTGAACCCCGACATGATTGTTGAGCGCTTCGGTGCCGACACATTGAGGATGTATGAGATGTTCCTCGGACCGGTTGAACAGTCGAAACCGTGGGATACGAACGGTATCGACGGCTGCCACCGTTTCCTGCGCAAGCTATGGGTATTCATCTTCGACAAAGAGGGTAATATCCGCCTTACTGATGACGAGCCATCTAAAGAAGAGCTCAAATCGCTGCATAAGCTGATAAAGAAGGTGAGCGGCGACATTGAGACCTTCTCCTATAATACGAGCATCTCTGCTTTTATGATATGTCTGAATGAGCTGAGTCAGCTGAAGAGCGGGAATAAGCAGGTGATGGAAGCCTTTGTCACGCTGCTTGCTCCGTTCTGCCCGCATATCTGCGAGGAGCTCTGGCATGCCTTCGGACATACAACCACCGTGGTGGATGCTCCATGGCCGGAGTGGAACGAGGACTACTTGAAAGAGGACAGCGTGAGCCTGACGGTGAGCTTCAACGGCAAGGCACGTTTCCAGATGGAGTTCCCGGCTGACGCCGACAACACCACGATAGAGAAGGCAGTGCTTGAGAATCCGCAGTCGGCAAAGTATATGGATGGCAAGCAGCACATCAAGACTATCGTTGTGCCTAAGAAGATTGTGAATATTGTGTTGAAAGGATAGATTTTTTCTAGGATTTCCTAGGTTTTCCTAGGACTCCCTAGGATTACCTAGAACTCCCTAGGCTTAAAAAATAAAAAAAATCATTGAGTTTAAATAAAAATATCAGTCTGCTGGTCCGCGACTTTGTGCTGATTACAGTGGGGCTTGCCATCTATGCGATGGCATACACCTGCTTTATCCTGCCTTATCAGATTACGACAGGCGGAGTGGCAGGTATTGCAGCTATCGTGTTCTATGCCACAGGTATAGAGGTGCAAATCACCTACCTGCTCATCAATGCTGTCTTTCTGATTGCAGCAGTGAAGATTCTGGGATGGAAATTCTGCGTGAAGACCATCTACGGAGTGGCTATGCTGACGTTCCTGCTTTGGCTGTTCCAACGTCTGGTTGAGCAACCTGACGGCACGCTGCCTCAGTATTTAGGAGAGGAGGCTTTCATGGCTTGTGTGATTGGTGCGTTGTTGGAGGGAATAGCCTTGTCGTTCTGCTTTATCAACAATGGCTCTACAGGCGGCACCGACATCATCGCTGCCATCGTGAACAAATACCGCAACATGAGTCTGGGCGTTGTGCTGATGATTTGTGATGTAATTATCATCAGCTCCTGCTATTTCGTCTTCAACAATCTGGACCATGTGCATCGCATACAGAAAGTGGTGTTTGGTTTTGCCGCGCTGATTATATCGAGTGTGACACTTGACTACGTGATCAACAAGCAGCGGCAGTCGGTACAGTTCATGATTTTCTCGCGCAACTACTCCAAAATCGCCGACGCCATCAATGCGACAGGCAGGGGAGTGACGGTGCTGAGCGGAGAGGGCTGGTACACGAAGACCGAACGCAAGGTAGTAGTGTGCTTGGTTAAGAAACGCCATTCTGTGGAGATATTCCGCCTCATCAAGCAGATTGACCCATACGCTTTCCTGTCGATGGGCAACGTGCAGGGTGTCTATGGTGAAGGTTTTGACGAGATGAAAGTGAAGAAAATGACCAATAAAAAGCCGATTGTGTTCGCTACGAACAACGCGAACAAGCTTGCTGAGGTGCGTGCACTCCTCGGCGAGAAATACGACATCCGTAGCCTTGAGGACATCGGCTGCACTGCCGACATCCCTGAGACTGGCACCAGCTTTGAGGAGAATGCACTTCAGAAAGTTCGGTTCGTGAAGAAATACTATGGTTTCGACTGCTTCGCCGACGACAGCGGCCTGGAGGTTGAGGCGCTCGACGGTGCGCCCGGTGTGCATTCAGCACGTTATGCGTCGGAAGAGGGTCACGACAGCGCAGCCAACAACGCCAAGCTGCTGAAGGAGATGGAGGGAAAGACCGACCGCCGTGCATGCTTCAAGACGGTGATTGCTTATCTTCACGGCGATGATGTGAGATTCTTTGAAGGCAGGGTTGACGGAACTATTCTTGACGCTCCCCGCGGTGAAGGCGGTTTCGGCTACGACCCTCTGTTCATGCCAGAGGGCTACGAACGTTCGTTCGCCGAGATGAGCGGTGAGGAGAAAAACGCCATCAGCCACAGGGGAAGGGCAGTCAGGAAGCTGGTGGAGTTTCTTTCCTAGGCAAGCAAGGCTTTCTAGTTTGACTAGTCAAACTAGATTTCCTAGTCAAACTAGGCTTTCTATAAACATTCTCAAATAAAATAATTTTCCGTTTTGTCCGTTATACATTAAAGGCGGTATGCGCCGCAAAAGAGAGAACCCTTCAAAAGGGACATTAAAAAGTGCGCTCTGCCTAAAGCCAAAATCAGAATCTTCAAAAACAGCGTCTATTATGAAACGTCATCTATTATCTTTCCTGCTGTTGTTGTCGTCGTTGTCGGTATTTGCAGACGACGGTATCTGGCGTGTGTATGCCGCCTATCAGAATGCAACGCAGACTGTTTCGATGAACGGTTTGGTGTATGTGTTGAGCGATGGCAACCTCTACAGTTACGACCCTGAAGACACGAGTGTGACCACATACGACAAATCGACCGTGCTGAGTGATTTCGATATCTTCACCATATTGCCTTGCCAGGAGACGAAAGAAGTGGTGATAGTGTATAAGAACGGAAATATCGACTTTCTCGACAGCGATGGCGATGTGTTCAACCTGCCGGAACTGAAGACGAAGACGTTGAACATGAAGACGCTGAACGACGCGGTGGTGGAGGATGGCATGCTCTATATCTCCCTGAACTCCGGTATCATCTGTGTTGATGTGAAAAAACGTGCATTCGGTGATTATTACACCTTCGCCACAGAAATCCGCAGTGCGGATATCTATGACGGCGATCTTCTTGCGCTCACGCCTCAGGGTCTCTACCGCGGTCATCTGGCTGACAACCTGTTAGAACCGGCAAACTG
>JAEEOB010000209.1 GCA_016284045.1 Bacteroidaceae bacterium | reverse complement strand
TTGTCTGAATGGAATGGGCAGAGGCCTTTGTAGTTGACACCAGACTTCTTCAGGTCTACATAATCAGATACTACGTCTACAATCGACTGACTGTTGATTTTGTCAATGCATTCTTCTTTAATCATAGCTTTGCGTATTTACGCCACAAATGTACGTGTCGATGGTTAATCCTGAAAAGACTGCCAGATTGCTTATCCTACACGAATACATATTCCTTTCTTGTGTTGTTCTCATTCATCTCGCGTATCATGTGAACAAAGCTCCTGAACAGGATTACGTCATTAAACACGATACGCTGTTTCTGCCCATCAGGCAGGTGCCAGGTAACTATTATGGAACCGTCTGCAGCAGACTTACGTTCCAAGAATGTTTTTTGTGCTTCACCTTCCTTTGGAATCCTGTAAGTAAGGCACTTGTACGAATAGTAGGCAAGACGATGCTGCCTCTCCTTGTCAGAGTAAACCATTCCTTGCCATCTACCGAGAATCAGCGCATAATAATCGATTAGCGTTAAGCTACGTACAGAATTGATAATGTAGCCATCATTCCTTAACTTATCAATCATCCAACGCCTCCATGACCTTATCCAGTCATCTGTAGAAAAGTCATTTTGACGGTATAGATATGGCTTGATGTTCCATGCCATTTTCATCTCCCTGCGAAGGTTATCCAATAGGCTGCGCTCCTGTATTGTATAATCCTTCGCTACCGTTCTTATAAAGATACATTCATCACCTATGATGCTATTCTCGTTGTATTCCTTAGAAGTCATCATCAGCATCGGAGATTTAGAGTCGCGCAACAGGATAGACATTATGCTCTTGTTGGGAATGCCACCTTTCAGTTCCTCCAGAACGACAAGGTCTGCCTTGCTTTTCATCAGCTGTTCTATAATCTCAGGGGGAGTGCTGGGGAAGTTCCTGATGCAGGCACCTGGTCTTATACCTTCAGGCACGTCAATCGCAACTATGGACTGTGCCAGTTCCGTCTTTCCTGTTGCAGCAAGGCCTTCGATTATCAACATTGGCACCTTAAGACCCATACGGTCGCACCTGAAGCGAAAAGGTAAAAGTGAATACCATGCCAGGGCCATGACACCCTCGATGCCAAATACTTCTTCTATGATGTCCGCATAACTCACCAGCGGTCTCATCGGATCAAATTTATTCATTGTCGGTTAGTTCTGTATTAAACACTATCTCCCTGACTGCAGGGAAACAATCGAAAAATTTCTCGGCAAGGTCAAAGAAGTCTGGGTTGACCTTTGCCAAATCTTGTTTCAGCACTTCGCTGGTCTCTTTATCGGGCCACATCTCCTGATAGTTGATGGACTCATCCGTTTTCTGTATCTTTATCTTCATTACAAATAGGGGTTTTTGAATATTCAACATACTTGTTATACTTCAGGCAGAAGCGTCCATTGATACACGCTCTGCTGTTCTCACATGTTCGGCACTTGTCTGGCATAGCTGAGAGTAAAAATGCCCTGCACCCGCTTTCTTCACAGAGAACAGAAGCAGGGACTTTTTCCAGTATTTAGGGTTCACTATTCAATACTAAAGCAATAAGCTCGCTCTTGAAGAAGAACAACTTCTTTCCTATGCGATGGCTTGGAATACTCCCTTCCTTCACTCTCTTGTATATGGCCCATTTGGAGATGCCGAAGACTGCGCCGGCTTTCTCAGGCGTCAATACATCCTCACCATTGGATATGATGATTTTCCCTATGTCTTCCACCATTCATCAGGTATTTGTTTTTTCCATTCACCTTTCTTGTCGAAATCAACCAGCTCTGCCTCTCTTTCTGCAGCAGTAGTTGCCACGAGATAATACTGCAGCCGTCTCTTCTTAGATGCTGCGTGAACAAAGATTCCTCGGGCATGTCCGTAGATGGAATTATAGTCCGACAGTTGCACAGTAAACGACCTGAACTTTACGAAGTCCTTAAATTCGACGATAGCCTTATCGCCAGGTCTCATAGACTTTACAGTCTCAATGGGGTTGCTCGATACCAATATCATATTATTAATTATTAGATGTAAGTGAATACTGAGCTAAATGACATAGGGGAGTAGCACTTATCCCAACCCTATACTTACCACAAAATGAACGATTCTTCATACGCATAGTTCTTTTAAAATTCATAATAGTCACGTGGCCACATGACAGGCTCGGTGCGAACCATGCTGCAAAAATATAATCAAAACTTTCACTGATTTTGAAAGTTAGAAAAAAAAGTATCTAACTAATTAACTCTTTAACTATTTAACTACCGTTTTTAAGCATTTATAAACAAATTTTAAGATGGGAATAGTGGTGTTACCACGTCATAGGGTATATGGGTTCGGACACCAAAAGATGTCTGAACCCTAGTAAATATTGCTGTAATAATTTTGTCATGCGACAATCGGCCTCTAAAAAATTTTTTTGATACATAGTGAAAAAAAAGGGTTCAAAGTTTGCATGTATCAAAAAAAATGCGTAATTTTGCATCGTCTAACTAACTATCTAACTAGTTAAGAAGTTATTTAGGAAGGGACATTGGCAAAGAGATGCCAATTACGGTTAAGAATGAATGAGGGTCATCTCACTTGTGAGACAATCAGATCACTTCTAACGATAAAAGAACCCCGAATCAGGGAGCCGAAAAAAACTTGATACATGCTCCAAAATGTATCAAAAATGTCACCTAAATCGGTGATAATCAGTATAGGCTCATGTTCCTGCGGGTGTACTAGGGTTCGACACCCAGATAAATTTAGAAAGTTTATCTGGGTGTTTTTTATTATTCAAAATTACTAACTAACTTACTAATTCTTAGGCAATAAAGGCAACTAATATTAAGCCTGTATTTATTGTTTCTTAGTTAGAACCTCAAATTGCAAAAAATGGGGGAAAAGGCACTTTTTGATACCATTTTTGATACTCATATAATTTTTTCTTTACATTTTTTGATACCACATAAATAATATGCGGCACGAAACAGATAAAATCGGATGGATTTCAATTGTTATTTCTTAGTTTTGTCATGAAAACGCCAAAATCGTGCGTTAAATTAATTTAAATGTCAAACTAAAAAAGTAACAAGATGAGAAACGTAAAACTCATTTTTGACCGCAAAAAGCGGTCTGCCCAAACGGGCGTAGGTACAATTGAGATTCGTATTTATCTCGGAAATGGTGAAATCAAGTTTATCACTGTCGGCACTGCAAGCCCAGAAACTTGGGAGATTGTTGCACAGCAACAAACAATTATCAAAAAAGTACACCAATGCGAACAAGTAATTAAGTCAATGAATATTCTTGGCGAGGATATGACCATCAAGAATTTTAATCGTCACATCTACATTGGTACCCATCCAGAAATGTCAGACAACCCCCGATACTTTTTTAATGGTCACGACCAGCGTCAGTATTTTGTGGATTTTTGTCGCGACTATCTCGAATACGAGAATCTCGCAAAGAACTCAATAAAGGATATCAATATCGCTCTCAACTCAGTTGAAGCTTCTGGCATTCTCAACACCTTTGCAGATCTTACGCCCAAAAAGATCAGAGCATATGATGCTTGGCTTCACAAACAGAACAATAAGTCAGATGAAACAATTCACGACTATCACAAGAAGATTGCCAAGTACGTTCGTATCTTGTATCAGCAAGAGATGATTCCTTCAAATCCTTACAACTTTGTAAAAATCAAACGTGGTACAGTCAAAGATCGTATTCCTCTTTCTGAAGACGAACTAATCAAGATTCGAGATACAAAATACATTGGACGCCTAGAACGAGTCCGCGATTTGTTCATCTTTATGGCATACACAGGTCTCTCTTATTGTGACATGGAACAATTTAACTTCAAGAAAATGGCTTTTGAATACAAGAAAATCTTCTTTATAGACTATTCTCGATTGAAGACTGGCTCAAATTATTTCACCCCAATCCTTCCTCCAGCAATGAAGATTTTGAAGAAATATGATTATAAACTACCTAAAATTAGCAATCAGAAACTTAACGACTACCTTCATGTCATTCAGGCTGACTTGAAGATTAACAAGAATATCACTTGTCATATTGCAAGACATACTTTTGCAACTCTAATGATACATTATGATATATCGATGGAGAAGACGCAGAAGATGCTGGGACATAAGGATATCAAGATTACACAGCATTACGCTAAATTACAGCATCAAGACATCATAGAGTCTGTAGAGAAACTACTGAAAAAGCTGAAATAGTGGAATCGTTTCTATAAATTAAGCAGCTCTACATTTTAGAAAGAGCTGCTTATAAAATGCTACTTTACTTGTCGTTGTAATGTCCTTCTGTTTCGATGACTAACACGACCAACGTTTCGTCATAAATATCGTAAATAATTCTTACAGTGATTCGAAATACTTATCAATATCTTCGTGAGTCTTCAGAGATACACCCTTTCCTTCCTTATACTCCTTTCTGGCTTTCTCAATCTTTGCAGCCATAGCGGGAGTAATAGTCAGGTCGTCATCATCCACAGCCACGATAGCATACATTTTCTTGCTACCCCTGTTGATGAATACATGTTCGCCAGCGTCTACTAGGTCAAACGAACTGGCCATGTTCTTTCTGAAATCGCTAAATGTAAGTGCTGTCATAATTCAATAACTTTTGTTCTTTGGCTGCAAAGATACGAAATTTATTTCAAACATCCAAATAATTATGTACCTTTTTGTGTACATATGCGCATTTAAAGCGTTCAAAGTTTGGTAGTCTGAAAAAAGTAGTAACTTTGCAGAAACAAATCACCTAATTAATTTAAGGTTGCTGGTGATTCTACTTAGAGAAGTAGACGGATAGTCGCAAAATAGTAAAAAATAGGCCCATTAGGCATTTGCCTTACCAGGTACAATCAGTAAGACATTTATTTGTAAATTACTGATAATCAGTATAGGCTCATGCCCCTGCGGGTGTACAAGACAAGCAATCAAGTGGTGAGAGAAATCTCACCATTAATTGTTTAAGAACTAGTCGGTTACACCTTACAACGAATTGATTTTAAGTCGGTTAGAGAATTCCAATTAAATGTTGAACCCCGCAGTTCACTTGGAATTACATGGAAAATTTTGGAACGGCTTGGAATCGTTTGGAACGATTTGGAATATCTTGGAAATGGATTTTTGATACCATTTTTGATACCGCCCATAAAATTTTTGATACCGCTTCCTCTTCTTTATGTACCACAAAGAGGGTTAGAAGTTCAAAAGTATCAAGAAATCCGCTTCAAAATCACCAAAAATCCCATTTGACTGCACTAAAAAAGGTAAAGTTATGACAAAAAACATTAAGGTGATTTTCGACCGTAAGAACCAGGCTGCTAAAACTGGTATTGGCAAAATTGACATTCGCATTTACCTTAAAGAAGGTGAACGCAAATTTGAAACAGTAGGCACGGCAACTCCAGGAGATTGCGAAGCCGCAATGCAGAGCAAGGCCATCGTTGCGAAGGTCAAGCACTATGAGCAGATTATCAATGCCATGAAACTCTTCAATGAGGACATGACCATTGAGAACTTCAACAATCACATCTATACCGCTCAGGCACCTAGCAAGCCTGAAGAGAAGGTTCTCTTCAAAGACAACGACCTTCGCCAAAGCTTTATTGAATTCTGCCGCAACCGTTTCGAGAATGAAGGCCTGGCCAAGAACTCCGTTAAGGACTTCAACGTTGTTTTCAACGCTCTCGAAGAATGTGGCTACCTTAACACCTTTGCAGACCTGACCAAAGCTAACGTCATGGCATGGGATACTTGGCTTCGTATGGGTAACAAACGCAGCGACTATACTATCAATGGCTATCACAAGAAAGTCAAGAAGTATACTAAGCTACTGTGGCAGCTAGAGATGATAGAGTCTGACCCCTATCAGTACGTGAAATTCCCAAAAGGCAGCAATAAGGAACGTAATCCTCTCAATGAGGAAGAACTTCTCAAACTACGTGAAATAAAATGTAAAGGCTATCTCGAGCGCGCGCGTGATCGTTTTATATTTATGGCATACACAGGACTTGCCTACTGCGATATGGAACTGTTCGATTTCAAGACTATGACTGAAAAGCGTGAAGACTACACCTATATTGATGGTGAGCGTCTGAAGACCGGCTCCAAGTTTTTTACTCCTATCCTGCCTCCAGCTATGGCAGTACTGAAGAAGTACAACTATAAATTGCCATCTATTACCAATCAGAAGCTGAATGAGTACTGCCATCTTCTCGAAATCCTCTGTCAGATTCGTAAGCCTGTAACCTGTCACATTGCCCGCCACTCCTTTGCCACGCTGATGTTATCCTACGGTTTCTCGCTGGAAGAGGTCAAGAAGATGTTAGGACACAAAGATATTAGAACAACTCAGCTTTACGCCAAGCTCTCCACCAAAAAACTTGAAGACAGCGTGACTAAGAAGCTCAAAAAGCTCAAATGACCTTATAGAACACGCCCTTCAGTAATTGCGACCTCCCTGTACCCTCATGGAAGGTCGCAGTTATTTTCTCACAGATATACCTTCTCCCTTCTATATAGAACAAAGCTCTTGGATTCGGTATTTTATCAGTCAGGAATGAAAACGTATATTTCTTCCTATTGTCAATACTGTAGATGTATTTCAGAGGAATACCCTGCTGGTCGTTACCCTCCTGAGGCTGTAACCTCAATGAATATGGCGAACTGACAGCCGTAAAATCATCCGTTATTTCCACTCTATCAACCACAGGATGCGGCAGTTTATCCGACGTCCTGATCTCACCGTCCCAGAACCCTACATATATCTTATCGAAATACGCGTCAGACTTCTCCTTCTCACCCTTGGCAATCGCCTTACCGACAGGCGTCTGGGCCAGCGCACCATTGTCATAGTCCGTCTCGTCCACTTCATAATTGCTTGCCGAATCAGCATTGTGCCTTGGCCCACCATAATTGCGGCCACCGTTTATAGACTGTCCGCCACCTGACAAGCTACCTGTGGTATTACCATTCTCATCCGTCTCACTCGTCCATGACACAGCACTACCCATTTCCCCGCATTCTAGGAACAGGCACTGCCCCAGCTCTTCATCTGTCTCATCAATCCATGCCGGCACGATGTTCAGCTCCGTATCATCGGCCTCTTTATCCACCACCAGCCGTCCGAACTGATTCACAGGCATCAATCGGTTTGTGTACCTATACCAGTGATAATCCCTGTCTTCACTCTCACTATGGAATGTATGAACCAGTTCAGCCTTATAGCACCACATCATAAAATAGGTGTCCACGTCGGCAGCGTAGAATAGCTTGTTACCGTCAGACCCATTAGGATACCCTCTAGAATACGCCGTACTGACAAGTCTGCCCCTGATTGTAGTCTGAACGCCACACTCCTTAAAATCCCTGGCAAATACCAGCAGTTCCTGCAAGGTATTGAATACCATCGCCTTGTTCTTGTTCTCATCAATATACCACTGGCAGCTCAGGTATGGCCAGAACCTGTTGTCATTATCAGTATACTTCATGTTCGAGGCTCCGATATATTCAGACTTGTTCTCCCTCGACACCTCAACAGAATATTTATTAACGACCTTCTCGATATGTACGTCCTCTGTCCGTGCCGCTATCTTATGCGAAAACTCAAAGCTGATGGTTTTGGCCTTGTGATTGATGGAGAATTCACCATGCATCAGCTTCTCCAGTTCTTCAAAGAACTCCGTCAATGACCAATGTGGCAGCGCAATGGCAAAATTCCTTAGCCCCCAAGCAGCAGGCAGCGTATTGCAAACCAGCAAATATCGATACACACTATTCGAAATAGCCTTGAAATCCCCAGTATATCCTGTCACCTCACAGATCTTATCCAGAATATGAAGCAAGAAAGGCTGAAAAGCCAGTCCATAGCTATTAGTACCCCATTGGAAATTCCCGTTGCTGTCTTTAGTCACGCTATTCTGAAGATTGCCCGATGTATTATTTACCCAAGGCAATGCCACCCACTTATTATCCGGATATGCGTCCAACCATGATGAAGGTATAGGATTGTTGGTCATCTTTCTCTGCTCTGCATCAGGATAACCCAGATTCAGCTCATTCAAGTATATATCGTCAAACGTGTCATCGAAGTTCTGCTCAGAGCGCCCTTCCAGGAACTGCGTCTTCACTTCCACTTCTGATATCTGAGTGATAACGATAGACCCAGACTTGAAGAAGTCCTTGTCTCTGATGTCACAGTCAAACACCACCTTGTTCTTCTCCACATCCTGACGATGCAGATGCCCGAAGATACGTATGTTCTGCGGACAGTCCTTCAGCGGGAAGGTAATGGTCAGCGTATACCTCTCCGAACCTGTAAACAGAGGATTCTCTGAGATAAACTCAAACGATGTATTCTTTTTTAGGCAGGCCAACTGGCCGTTGATTATGATTTCCATTTCTTATTTTCTCCTTGATTTTGGTGTC
>JAEEOB010000208.1 GCA_016284045.1 Bacteroidaceae bacterium | reverse complement strand
CAAAGGGTTAATAATCGTTTTGAAAGGCTTTCTGCTTTGCTTCATCGCGGCGATGGAGATTTTCTCCATTCTGTCGGTATTGACCTTTTTTCTTTCCGAAAACTCGGTATTTAGAAAAGAAATTTCATCCACACCGATTTCCACAGCCTTTTCCACGAACCACTCTGTCCGGTCGATATTTTTAGTGGGTGCAAGCGCCAGATGAATCCACTTTTGAGTTGTTCTCTGGTGCTTTATTTCGTTTACGAGTTCAAATTTACAAAATTTCTTTGAGGAATCGACAATAATTGCGTCAAAAAATGACCCCATGCCGTTCATCAGATGAATTTTGTTCCCTTTAGCCAATCTTAGCACCCTGACTGCATGAATTAATTCCTCTTCAGGAAGAAAAGGATTTTCTTTGGCTTGAGGTGCATAAAAAAAATGTTCTTCTTTCATTTTGCGGTTGGACTATTATGCGGTTGGACGGTTATGGGGTTAGATAGTTATGGAGTTGGACAGTTATGGAGTTGGACAGTTATGAGGTTGTGTGATTATTCAAAAACAAAGGATTCGAGTAGTTTGAAAATCTCTTCAGTTGCTATTTCCACATTGCGTATTCTGTCGAATTGGAGTGAGAGACGTTTTGTCAGGACTTCATCTTTCGAACCACAAGCAATCCAAATGGTGCCTACCGGGATATCAGGATTTCCTGTGGATGGTCCGGCATATCCTGTGGTAGCCACGCCAATATCTGCATTAAGGAGTTTACAAGTCCCTTTAACCATCTGCTCGGCTACTTGCCGACTGACAACATCATAGCGCAGTATGTCCTCCGGGTTAACACCGAGCAAGTCTGTCTTTACCTTGTTCTGATAGGCAATGACTCCACCCTGATAGACATCGGATGCGCCCGGGATGGCAGTAACCGCAGCTCCCACCCTGCCCCCGGTACAACTTTCTGCGGAAGCCAATGTGATGTTCAGCTGTTTCAATTTATCGAGGAGTAGTTTTAAGTCCATAAATGATTATTTAGGATACGGTTTTATTTTTCCATACGGGCGTAGGCTGGCGCATCAATGGGGCAGAAATCCTTGTCCAGGTATTTGAAATAGCCTGTTATCGCAATCATCGCCGCATTATCAGTAGTAAAGGAGAATTTGGGAATGAAGACCTTCCAATGATATTTCTCGGCATAATCAAGGAACGCCTGTCGGAGGGCAGTGTTCGCAGAGACCCCTCCGGCAACTGCAACCTGACGAATTCTCGTATCCTTAGCCGCTTTCAAGAGCTTGTCCATCAGGATGTCCACAATCGTAGCCTCAAATGATGCCGCGAGATCTTCTTTATGTTTTTTTATGAAATCAGGATCATCTTTCATCCATTTGTTGAGTGAATAGAGGAAAGATGTTTTCACACCAGAGAAGCTATAGTCATAGCCATTGATATGCGGTTTGGAGAATGAGAAAGCTTTTGGATTACCTTGTCGAGCCAATCGGTCGATAATTGGTCCTCCCGGATATCCCATCCCCATGACCTTCGAGCATTTGTCAATGGCTTCACCTGCGGCATCATCGATAGTCTGTCCGATGATTTCCATATCGTTGTAAGCTTTTACTTTGATTATCTGTGAGTTGCCTCCGCTCACAAGAAGGCAGAGGAAAGGGAAGCGAGGAGTCGGTTTATCGACATTCTCTTCTTTGATGAAATGTGCTAGCACATGTCCATGGAGGTGATTTACATCGATAAGTGGAATCCCGAGTGAAATAGCAAGTCCTTTAGCAAAAGAGACTCCGACGAGCAGACTTCCGAGTAAGCCAGGTCCTCTTGTGACAGCCACCGCCGATAGTTGCTCAACATTGATACCTGCTTTCTTGACAGCCAAATCGACCACGGGCACGATATTCTGCTGATGAGCTCTGGAAGCCAGTTCCGGAACAACACCTCCATACGCCTCATGCACAGCCTGAGAAGCGGTGACATTCGACAGGAGAATGCCGTTTTTGATAACCGCCGCCGATGTATCATCGCATGAAGATTCAATACCAAGGATATATATGTCTTTTTGATCCACGAATTAAAAATATTAACTATTTACGATTTAACATTGACGTTTTACTTTTTATTTGATTCAAGATTTGGAAGTAAAACAGGAAATTAATTTTCTGAGAAAATGGGAGTTAATACCTTCGGAATGGGAGTTAACGATCCTGCGGCTCGTGGAGGATAGTTTTGCAAATAATAATCTACAGTGCGTCTCCACTTAATAGGTGAGGATTTCGAGACCGGACTCGGTCATGAGGAAAGTATGTTCCCACTGAGCACTTGGAAGTTCATCTTCAGAGACAACAGTCCATCCATCGTCTTCATCGATGAAAACATGCCAGTCGCCCATATTAATCATCGGTTCGATAGTGAAGACCATGCCCGGTACAAGAAGCATACCCGATCCTTTTTTACCATAATGCAAGACATCTGGCTCTTCATGGAATTCCAGCCCAACTCCGTGTCCACAGAGATCTCTTACGACAGAAAATCCATTTTTATGTGCATGTTTTGCGATTTCATATCCAATATCCCCCACAAAGCAATAGGGATGCGCCGCTTTCATGCCAATTTCAAGACATTCCTTTGCGACATCCACGAGTTTTTGTTTCTGTGGAGTTGTCTTTCCAATAACAAACATTCTGGAGGCGTCAGCAAAAAAACCGTCGAGGATGGTGGTACAATCAACATTAATGATATCACCTTCTTCAAGAATCTCGTCAGGGTCAGGAATACCATGGCAGACCACTTCATTCAAGCTCGTGCAAACGCTTTTGGGGAATCCTTCATAATTGAGTGGTGCGGGGATGCCTCCATGGCTGACAGTAAACTCATGTACAACCGTATTGATTTCCTCAGTGGAGATACCCGGAGCAATGATACGTTGGACCTCGTCAAGAACGGCTGTATTTAAAACACCAGCTCTCTTAATGCCCTCGATTTGTTCTTTCGACTTGATTAGCTCTCTTTTGGGCACCAATTTCCCTTTGTTCTGCCAGTCGAGAATGATTTTATCCATCTCGGTAAGTGGCTGTCCCTGCAGGGTGTGCCAATTTCTTTTTATTTTTTTCTTTTTCTGTATCATCCCTATAGAAATAATGTGCGAAGTTAAAACTTTTTTTCAAAATAAACACGTGAATTATTCATTTTTTTTGAAAAGAATTGCTTATGTCATTAATAATTGCTTATTTTGTAGAAAAATTATTTAACAAGGATAAAAAGAATAAAAAAACTTATGCATATCAGAAGATATTGTTTGTTGTCTGTTGTCAGTGTGATAGTTTGTCAGCTGATGTCATGTTCATGTGAGAAAAAGAAAGCGGAGGAGCCGGAGTTTGAACCATGGGAAGCTCCAGAAGTGGTTGACACAATCGTTGACATGCCACGTAAAGACGTGAGTGACACAGTACGTATTTCGGATGCAGTTTACCGTTTCCATTTTGTATTACATAAGATAGACTCATTGCCGACCGTAAAGAGTTTTTCCGGATTGGAATTCCATGACAACGGAGTGAAACTCACAGTACGTAGCGACAGCAGTAACCTGTTCCACAAGGAATTCACCAAACAGTCGTTTAAGAGCCTGTTGCCAGAGAAAGACTACAAGAAGATGTCTCTGACAGACTTTAATTATTTCAATGCAAAGCGGGATGACCGTTCAAAATTTCATTTTCTTGCCACCATCAGCGATCCTGAGGACACAGACGGTTATGGTTATTATATAGATGTTCAAATCAGCAAATCAGGTGATGTACACCTTGAGAAAGCTAAAGAAGAAGACATCACTACCATGCCGATGGATTATTCGGATGAAGAAGAAGATGTTTAGTGAAAAATGAATAGTGAATAGTGAAAAGTGTAGTTAGTCAGGAAGATAGTAGTTGACTAACTACACTTTTTTGATGGATGATTATTGAGCGAGCATATACTGTACATTCATTTTGGGTTCACCTGCTGTGAATTCAATGGCGATGTATTCCGAGTAGTCGTCTTTCTTGGAGAAGATCTGCAGGATTTTGCCCATTTGTGACAGGTCCTTGAGAATATAGCCCTTGTTTTGAGCCAAGAAACGTCCTCCAAGTTCTTTGATGAGTGCGTTGGCGGCAGAATCATTCTCCACTTCGATATAAACCACGATGCGTGCGATTTTGTCTGCGTCGTTATTGTAAATCGCCACGGTCGCCGATTTATCCTCAAACTGCCCGTTTTTGTAGAAATCAACCGTGCCTTGCTTGACGGGGTCATCGAAGCCACTTTCTTTTAGTTTGGTCTGGAAATCAGCAGTTTTACTGCCCATGGTAACTTCCATGAACTTGAGACTCTGCGCCTTGATGTTCGTGATTACGCAGAACAGAACAAAAAGGGGAAATAGTACTTTTTTCATTGTTATAGCATTTATTTTAATTCGTTTTTGAGGAATTTGATGTCTGTTTTTTTATTCGAGTTATTACCATAGTATCGGTAAATGATATTACAATTCAGCCCTTTAACAGCATTAAAGAATGCCCTGCCCTGTTCGTCGGAGTGCATCGCTTCAAGCATCGCCTGTTTGTTCTGCCGGTTCATGTTGATAAGCTTGTCCATGTCGATGACAGATTCATCGCATTCAATCATAAGAATGATGTCATCGCCGTCCAGGCTTGCTTTCTTCTGAACCATCCCTTGTCCTATGGTTGCTGGCAAATCGGCGTTGAGATTATTGAGGAACATCACTCTTGTGATACTATCCACAGTCTGTTGGGATGGAATCCCCATCGGCAGTTCTTCCGGGCTGAGGTAAATCAGATGTTTTTGCTTCTTATCAGGTGTCAAGAAGTAATACGCGATACCAGTGTCCGTTTTTTTCAGCAATTTCATCTTCTTCACGTCATCGTCGTTCTGGCAGACAGAAAGAAGAATGCTTTGACGGATATCATCCTTCAGCCCGTTGTTGAGTGCCTTAACCATATTCGGGTTCTGACAATCACAATAAATGGCCATCACGCTGTCTTCAAGCGATACCTCAGTAATCATCATGCCGCCTCCCATAACCTGCGGACATTTGCTGTTTTCTCCATCCACCATTTTCTGAACCAGTTCACGGTCCAGATTAGCGTAATGCTGATTGGCGCGTTGATTCAGCTTTTCCTTTTGCTCCTTACGAGTTTGACGAAGTGCTTCTGTGCGTTTCTTCTGGTCGTTGTCGCAGGAAAAGAAAAGTATAAACGAACAAAGAAGTAAGAGACGGATAGAATTAGACATTTTTTTATGTTACGATTATATCGCCACGTACTAGGGAAGAAGATTAGATTTCAGTTCATGATAGCGAAGTAATCAACGATGCCGATGAGATGATGGTTGTCGTCGATGACAAGCAAAGAGTGGATTTTGAACTTACGGAACATATACTGTATCTGCGTGAGCTTTGCATCGGGATGGATAGTTTTCGGATTTTTAGTCATGACATCCTCAACTTTGACGTTGAGCAGGTTGTCTTTGGCATCCTCGACCGCCCTTCGGATATCACCGTCTGTAATAATCCCCTGAACTTTGTCATCCTCCAAAATAACCCCCAATCCCAATTTCCCTTTGCTGATGTTGATGATGGCATCAACAAGAAGCATATCTTTTGGTATGATAGGCAAGTTATCCTTATACATGACATCCTTCACCTGCGTGAGTAGTTTATGCCCAAGATATCCCCCCGGATGAAACATAGCAAAGTCGTTTGCTTTGAACTTCCGAATTTCCATCAATGCAATCGCGATTGCATCTCCCATAGCCATAGCAGCCGTAGTAGATGATGTGGGTGCCAAGTTAAGCGGACATGCCTCCTTCTCCACTTTCACGAGCAGATGGACAAAAGAATGCTTTGCAAGCAGTGAATTGGCATCTCCAGTCATACTAGCCACAGGAATGCACCTCTCTATTAAATAAGGAATAATACGTAGCAGTTCGTCTGTATTCCCAGAATTAGACAGCATAATCACCACATCGTCGGTTGTAATCATACCGAGATCCCCATGGAAGGCATCAAGGGTGTTGAGATAAAAAGCAGGTGTGCCAGTGCTTGAGAGAGTAGCCGCCATCTTCGCCGCCACATGCCCCGACTTCCCTACTCCTGTGCACACCACATGACCTTTGCAGTGATAAATGAGGTCCACCATCTTGTCGAAGCTGGAATCGAGGGTAGGAATGATATCGAGCAGTGCCTGCGCCTCATCCTTGAGACAACGTTCCGCATATTTAATCGTTGAGCGCATTTGAAATGAAGAATGAAAAAATGAAGAATCAGAATCAGGGAAGAAAAGAAATCAAGAGGGACAAAGACAAGAAGTCAATCAGAATGTCCTGAAATCGGGATAGTCAGCTTTTGTAAGAGCGACACATTCCATTTCGATGAGCCATTGAGGCCTGCATACCGGTGCGAGGGTGAATATTTTGGGGAGATTAGGGAATTTCTCATCAAACATCGGCTTTACAGTACTGAAATCAGCAATATCCCTAAGATAGACGATGAGCTGCATTACATTCTCATAGTCAGCCCCCGCCTCATTGAGCAGCACTTGCACGTTTTCCCACATACGATGCGTCTGTTTAATGACATCTCCCGGATACATCACTTCTCCTTTGTTATTAATAGATGCAGTACCCGAAATAATGACATGATTTCTGTCGCCGTAGTGCACAGTGGTGCCTCTCTCAAAAGTCACACCATACTCATGTGTAGGATTCAGGTGGGAACGTCCGTGAATATGCTGGAGCTGTCCCTGTTTCAGACCTTTTATGGCGTATGCCCCAAATTGTATAATCGCCTTTGTAGAGTCAGGGACTCCACAGATTCCAGTAGAAGCAATGAAATGTGTATCTTTTGTAAGTCCTTGAAACTCGAAATTCTCACGTCGAGCCGCCACCATCGGTGTGTATTGGAAATCGACATCTCTTACAAAGAACCATGTACGAATACAATTCTCGGCAATATTAGCGCCCATGCTCTCAAGCTTATCCTCATATTCTTCAAGCAGTGTTCTGGTCTGCCCGTATGAGCCACCTTCGGTTGACTGCATTCCCAGATTCCAGATATGGGTATAACCATTATGCTCAAGCACTATTGATCCATTGTCATTATGTATTTCTGCGTTATCAATGTAATAAAGCCACACCCCTATTTTTGTCCCATTGAGCGGTGGCTGTTGTATGAAAGAACAAGCACACTTATTCTCAGGATTCATGCATGGCTTCTGGTTCGCCACATCAGAAAGGAAATATCGTTTCATGACAAGCGTCATGTTTTCCATTCTATCTTCCTTTAGAAGTCTCTTTTCCGCGTCATAGATATGCTGTAGCTGAACTTCGAATGAAGAAAGGTCGGGAATGAGATTGATAATCGCATGCAGTTCATCTGGACCTTTCCCTGTTGTGAACCTAGTGGTCTGGACATTCGCCTTGATGTCGTCGTACAAAAATGATTTATATTCCATAATTTTAAATTCTGATGCAAAGTTAATCAAAATTTCTCAAAGTTGTTAATAATTATGAAAGTTTTCAGTTTTTAGATTTTAGTTTTTGGTTGATTGAAGAGGATTAGGAATGGCTTCGACTGTTGCAGCACACAAAAGAAGTAAACAATTTCTTATCAAGTATCATCTATGATAGAATGAATTTTGTATTTCAGATGTTACACATACTTTATAATAAGTTACAAAGACGGGGACGGGTAATCGTTGGGAAAAATCATGTAACAAGAACACATTCATTATAAATAAAAAAAACGTAAATTTGCAAAAAAAGAGAAAGAAGACTAGAATAATTTATGATTTACGATTTATGATTTATGATTTACGATTTATGATTTATTATTTAAGATTTAAGATTTTATTGATTCATGTTTAGGATGTTCAATCAACAAAAAGATAAAAAAATAAAAATCTCATGAAATCATTTTTCATTAAACGAGTTTTGATGCTGTTAATATTGCTGTCGGCATCATTCAGTGTTTTCTCTCAGCAACGCCGTCCGGTTGACAACCGTCATCCATTGTGGCTTATCCATGTTGATGTCTGGAACAAGGCCGATCCTCAGAAAATCATCAACCTGATACCAGACGATTTGAAGCCATTCGTGTGTATGAACCTATCGTTGTCGTGCCAGTATGACAAGGATCGGAACGTATATAAAATGCCCCAGAACGCCGTGAAGACCTATAAGTCATGGGGTTCAGTATGTCAGGCCAACGGATTGTGGTTCACCTGTCAGCCCGCTAGTGGCGGTCACACCCACATCCAGGACAACGACCTGGAGACCTTCGAATATTTTTTCAAGAACTATCCGAATTTCCTCGGCTGGAACTACGCAGAGCAATTCTGGGGTTTTGACGAGGCCAACGACCGGAGTTCCAGCAGCCAGGTTTCCCGAATCGCCTTATTTGCGAAGTTGGTACCGATGCACCATAAATACGGTGGTTTTCTGACTATCTCTTTCTGCGGAAATATCTGGTCGCACCTTTTGAATCCAGTAGGTATGATGAAGCGGAACAGCGACCTTCTAAATGCGTGTCGCAAGTATCCAGACGCCATCCTTTGGTTGTATAAATACACCACATCCTCCTGCTTTTACAACAATGAGAGTGTGACCTTCTCTCCGTTTATCTCCGGCTTAGCAAAGAATTATGGTGTCCGCTACGACAACTGTGGCTGGAACGGAGCCCTTGACGCCCTCTTGGGAGAGGGACACGGTAAGAAATATCCCGAATCAGCTGGAATCGGTACTGTGATGGAGCAAACCTGTGTGAACGGCGGTGCCGTATGGGATGGTCCTGAGCTGATATGGACCTCAGACTTCCAGAATCTTAACAACTCGACTGTGGATGGATACACCCGCCGAAACTGGGGCTGCTTCCCGGGCTTCACCAATGCGTGGATAGACATGTTCAGAAAAATAATCGACGGCACCATGTATATTCCATCCCGTGAGGAAGTTGTCAACAAAACGAAAATCGCTGTGATTAATAATGTAAGCAGCGGAAATGACGAGCAGAAATATGCTGCTTGGGGCGATTTATACGACGGTCTTTACAAACAGACAGACCCGTTTAACCGTGGCAACGGCCAGTGGATGGACAATTTCTGCTATTTCAAGAAAACCGGCCGTTATGGAGCCATTCCAGTGTGTATTGAACTATATGATGACTTGGCAAAGAGCATTCCGTTGAAGGTAAACAAATCTAACTATGCAAGCCGTTGGACTTCACAGGCACGCAAAGTGGTTGAGTTCAACAAGTACTATCCAGAGGTAAGCACTGGCGATTTGTATGTGAACCGCTATAAGAACCAGCTAGTCACCTACACCCCTTACACCTACATGAATAAAAACAAAACTGCTGAAGGCACAATACCCCTTTTATATAACAGCTGTTACGAGCTGACCTTGACTTGGGGAAAACTAAGCAGCGGAATTGTGCATGAATACGCAGACCATATTGATTTCTACCTAAACAACTACCGTTCGGACACTGTAAGTGTAGTGTTAGACAAAATCGACGTGAAAGGTTGTGTAGGTGAACCCACTTTCACATATAAGAAACGTGCCTCCGCCAACTGCACCGTAAGTAAGGTATGGAATGAGACCGACTCCCTTTTCACCCTGAATGTCCGTCACAATGGTCCAGTTGACATCACCATCAACTGCACAGGCAAAGGCACCGACCTATTGACCGATGTTGTTGACACCACCCCATTGTCAGCCGATCTTCCGAAACAGCCTGAGGAGTTCCACGGCAAGATAGTGATAGAAGCAGAGGACATGGATTTCAGGAACATCAAGAGCTGTGTGACCGACCCATATACATGGTATCCCAATGTGATGGGTCATGCCGGCAACGGTTTTGCAGACATGGGAACCAACACATCAGGCTCTCTCCGCCATGTTCAGTCGCTGAAAACCGGCGGAAGCTACCGTATAGGCATTCGTTACATGTCCACTGCTAAAGCCGGTCGGATTAACCTGTCGGCGAACGGCACCCGCTATCCGCTTCAACTTGCAAAGACCGCTTATAACGAATGGAAGACTGCCAACATTGAGACAGAATTAAAAAAAGGTAACAACACTATCATCATCACGAACATCAACGGTCTGAACATGTATATCGACAATATCTATTACTGCCCGTCGGATGTTGAAGACGAGCAGTTCCAAGTGAATGTTCAGCAAGTTGAACACGGGACAGTAACAGCATCAACCGAGACGGCATCAGAAGGCACAGAGATAAGTCTGTCCGTAGAGCCAGAAGAGGGCTATGCCTTGAGAGGCTGGACCGTAGTACACGGTGGAATTGAGGTGAATGCAGACAACACGTTCACCATGCCCGACGACAACGTGACGCTGATACCGATATTCACCGACACGAGTGTTGCCTACGAGCTTGATTTCGGTCCGGTGTTAGCCGGCACCCTTCCACCAGGCTGGCGTTGTGTTCAGGAAAATAACGAGGTTCATGATTATCCGAACTCATACAGCTTTGGAGCCCGTACATTCAGTGGTTTCACCGGCTATCAAGGCAAAGCCCTTTATTGGCGTGAGGTATGTGCAGAATACGGCCGTCAGTCGGCATATCCTCTGAACTTAGATGAAGGAGAATATAAGCTGACCTTCGCAGTAGCCGCCTGGAAAAGCAATCCGAAATATGCAGTTCAGATACTTGATGCTAATGATAATGTAGTGGCAACCTCAGCCACCTACACATCCAGTCCGAATGCCAATGGTAACAGTGGTGCTAACATCAGTTCCGCAAAAGAGAATGAGCTTTCATTTACTATTGATGAAAGCGGGAAATACATCATCAGCTTTATCAATAAGAGCAACAGCAGCGGTTATGACGAGTATCTGATTGCTGAATGTAAGCTCAAGTCTGTGCCAGTGTCCACAGCTATAGATCTCATAGAAAACAGAGAATCGGCTGGCGGTGAAATCATAGAGATATACGACTTAAGCGGTGTTCGTTTGCAACATCTGCAGAAAGGCGTGAATATCGTCAGAAAACGAGACGGCAGAGTACAGAAAGTGCTTATCAGATGAAAAAAGCTCCCCAAGTTCTTCAGGACAAGAACTTGGGGCTTTTTTTTCTGAAAAGTGAATAATGAATATGTATTTACTTTGGAAGAAGGTAATCAATTCAAAGGAGTTACAGAAGGAATTCGATTATTTTTTGTTTAGTGTCGAAAGGACGGAGGTCGTCTAACGCCATGTGACTGATGGCATATTGGATAAGCTGATTATCTGTGATATTATCATCGAGATTCTGCTTTTTGAGGAAATATTTGCCAGCCTCCACCAATACCCTTTTAGGAACGAGCCCAATGATTTCTGTTCCCGTAACTTTTACACCTCTGGCTTCCGCACATCTTGACACTTCTTCAAATGCAATATGAAGCGGAGTGACATTGATATTAGTGAGGTTCATTGACACCTGTGCGATGCCATATTCCTTAATGAACCAACCGATGGCCTTTGCCGTTTTGAGAGATCCTGGTATCATGATTTTTTTTCCAAACTGATCGGTTTTGGGTTCTCCTGTGATTTCATCCACGGCAGGTCTGCCCTTTTCTCTGACATCGCATGCTATTTCAGTCGCAATTTCGGTGGAAGTGGTATTAAGATTGAAATTCACGGCAATGAGAAAATCCCTTGCTCCGACCACTGTACATCCGGTTTTTAGCACACGATCAGGAATTGTACCATCAGAAGGGAAATCGTGGGGCATGAAATCAGGTTTTTTATTATCGGACAGTAACTTTTCTTTTACAGCCTCATACTCTCCAGACCTGCAAACAGCTAAATTTTTTCTCTCCGGCTTAAACGCGGCAGCTTCGTAAGCATAACAGGGAATACCGATTTCATCCGCAATTCTTTTAGCCAAGCCCCTCGCCATTTCAGCACATTCATGCAAAGAAACCCCTTCAACAGGCACCAACGGCAAAACATCCGTAGCACCGATTCTAGGATGCGTGCCATGATGTTGACGCATGTCGATGACATCGGCAGCAGTATTAGCGGCTTGAAATGCAGCCTCAACCACATCTTCAGGCTTTCCAGCAAAAGTAAAGACAGTTCTGTTAGCTGCTTCCCCCGGATCAATATTCAAGAGTTTTACACCTTTAACTGATTTGATTGAGTCAGCAATTGAGTTGATTGCATTAATTTCACAAGTAGAGAAATTGGGGACAGATTCTATAATACGATTGTTCATATATTTATTTTATTTGCGATGGCATAACTATCGCCTACGGAGAAGCAAATGCTATTATTGTGCAAATATACTAATTTTTTGGTAGTCCGTGATGAAATAATGTGATTTTATACTCAATCAAGCCGCCGACATGGTAAATAAATACCATTTTTTGAGTATTGTAGTACAAAAAAATATAAAGTAACTTTGCAAAAAATTAAGAAAGCAAGAAGAAAAGCAGACTAGAAGGCGTGAAGACGATAGAAAAGAAAAGTAATTATAAATAATGGTATATACATTAAAACAATTCAAAGCAAACAATGAGAAAGATGATTAAGAAACATGTTTTATTCGCTATAAGTATTTTGCTGACAGTAAATATTGAAGCACAAGTGAATGCAGGCGACAGCGTGATGGGACATGCCATGGGTAACCGTCTGAGCGTTGGAGGTTACGGTGAGGTTGTATATGGACGTAATTTCTACAGTGACCATGTAAGCCGTTACAGTTCTCCAGCAGATCACAAAGACGATCCGAGCCATGGCCGTTTTGATATACCCCACGCCGTGATTTATTTAGGTTATGACTTCGGTAAAGGATGGAGTTTTGGAACGGAGATAGAATTTGAGCATGGTGGAACAGGTGTTTCCTACGAAAAAGAAGATGAAGAAGGTGGTGAATGGGAGCAAGAGACAGAGAAGGGCGGCGAAGTTGAATTAGAGCAGTTTTGGATTCAGAAAAGCTTCTCACGAAGTGCAAATCTTAAGCTGGGTCATATAGTAGTACCTGTAGGTTTAAACAACGCCCATCATGAGCCCTTGAACTTCTTCACCGTGTATCGTCCTGAGGGTGAGAACACCATACTTCCCTCAACATGGCATCAGACAGGTATCAGCTTTTGGGGTCGGAGCGGTCAGTTCCGTTATGAGGCACAGTTTCTAGCCGGCTTAAATGCAGATAATTTCACAAATACCGGCTGGATCCACAAGGGTGCCTCATCCGCTTTAGAGTTTGATGTAGCCAACAAATACGGTGGTGCTTTACGTATAGATTATTATGGCATCCCTGGTCTTCGTGTCGGTCTGAGCGGCTATTATGGCCATAGTATCGGCAACAGCTACCCCAACAACAAAAACGGCACAGACGCTGAATATAAAGGAGCTGTGGCCATTGGTGCCTTGGACTTCACCTATCAAGCCCATAACTGGATCGTTCGCGGTCAGGCAGACTATGGTTATTTAGGAGATGCTCAGGAGCTCAAGTACATCTACAACCGTATGAACTCAAAATCTCCCTACCATCACTCCGCGTTTGTCAGCCAAAATGCATACGCAGTAGGCATAGAAGCAGGTTACGATTTGTTCTCCCAGATAGATTGTCTGAAAGCAGACAACCAGAAACTCTATGTTTTTGGCCGTTACGAATCATATAATCCCTACGCCTCAAAAACAAAAGGAACCGCTTACGATTACACAAAAGTAAACCGTATGGCATTCGGTTTGAATTATTTTCCCATCAAAGATATCGTGATAAAAGCCGAATACAGCAAACGTTTCCTCCGCCATCAATATAATAATGAACCGTCGTTCAGTATCGGTGTAGCGTATGAAGGGTTCTTTCGTTAATTGAAAAAAAAGAAATTAGATAAACCCATTAAAATAAATTAAAAAAATGAAAAAGTATTTATTATTAGCAGCAGTACTGTTTACTGTCAATTTAGGTTTAATCTCATGCAGCGATGATGACGACAAGAAGGAAAACAACAATCCTGGTGAGGACGTTTACAAGGACAAGAAGTATGGTAATGCAGCCATAGACGCATGCAATGAACTGGCAAATGCATTGACTCAGGCAAACAGCGCAATCTCCGGTTCAAAAGTCAGCGAATATGAGAGTGAGTTGAAATCCATTATCGCAAACGATGTTGATAATGTGATTGTTCCCACCTACACAAACCTGGCTGATGACACAGAGTCATTGTTAAAGAACTTACAAGGCCTGAATGTGAACACACTGAGTCAGAGTGCGATAGACAAGGCATGTTCAGACTTCAAAAAAGCACGCAGTCACTGGGAACTCAGTGAGGCCTTTTTAGGTGGAGCAGCGAGTGATTTTGATGTTGACCCGACCATTGACTCATGGCCACTGAACCGTTCGTTGTTGGTAAGCTATCTGTCTAGTGGTCGCACAGACTTCACCGACGAGGAACTTGACGATGCCAGCATCCTTGGTTTCCACGCCCTTGAATTCATTTTATTCCGCAACGGGTCTCCCCGTAAACTAAACGAATTCAAAGGAAACGACACATATAAAGGCTTCGAGAAAGTAAGCGGCGCTTCAGAATTAGCATACGCCCAGCGTATCTGCCAGCTTCTTTATGAGCGCACCTGTCAGCTTCAGGTAGCCTGGGAAGGAGCAACCGACGCTAATGCTTCAAGAATGCAACTGGTCAAGTCAGCCGGTTTGGAATATGAGACGAGCAAAGGTTATTCATACGGTGAGAACATGAAACAAGCAGGCAACACAAGCGTCAGCACATTCCCGACTGTAGTGTCAGCTGTGACTCAACTCCTCTCAGCCGATGAAGGCAGCTGTGTAGGAATCACCGACGAGGTAGGAAACGCCAAAATTGCCAATCCGTTCTCTTCAGGCGATGTATCCTATGTTGAGTCTCCGTTCAGCCACAATTCGATAACCGACTTCCAAGACAACATCCGATCTGTCCGCAATATCTGGCTAGGTAGCCTGAACGGCAAATCAAGCAGTAACAGTTTCTCAAAGTTTTTCGAGAATCACTCGACGAGCCGTGGCCGCACCGTTGAAGACGCCTATATCAGTACTATTGCAAAGATTGGCGCGATGCCAGCTCCATTCGTGAAATATGTAAGCACAATATGGGGTGTGGCATACGAAGACAGCGAGCTGAAGGATTAGTCTTTAGTCTTTAGTTTTTAGTCTTTAGTTTTTTAGTTATTTACTATGGATTTCGAAATAACGAAAGAAGACGAGATTATTTTTTTAGACTAAATAAACAATAATCACCGTGTTGCGACCTGCAGAAATGCAGGGCGCAATGCGAGTTTTAAACACAAATATATATGGTTATGAAAAGAGCAATTCAGTATCTATTGTTAGGCGTTGTTTCTTTCAGCATGTTGGTTTCCTGTTCTGATGATGATAATCCGTCGAATGAGAATCTGGAACCTGCTGAAAATGCCTTTGGCAAGGGAAACGACGTGTTCTCCGCCTCTGAATGGTATCCAGGCGGTGAGTTAGGCACCACGACCAATGCCAGTTATTCGGCTCCTACTGAAGCAGTAAGCCGCCTTGGCTTAGATGCGAACTTCAAGAAAGGCGAGGACAACTTTGAACATCTCTACACGTTCACAGAAGCTCCCCGTAAGGGTTTAGGTCCCGCTTGGGTTCGTAACAGCTGCATCTACTGTCATCCAAGCTACGGACATGGAAAGCGCATGACCCGTTACCGTGCCAATGATTTCGGGAACGGCTACCTGCTGGTTGTTTATCATCCAGTTGAGGGCTACACCTCCGACGGCGTTCGCTATACGACCTCCGCTTCAAGCTATATCACTGAGGTGACCGGTATGCCTCAGACGAAAGCCATGGAACCCTTCAAAGCTCCAATCGACGAGAATCAGATTGATTTGCAATGGCTGACTGTGAAATCGATGCCGAGCGGCCTTCCGATGCAATTTCCCGACGGTGAAAGCTATTCGCTCATCTATCCGGAAATAACCATCCCCCAAAGTGCTTTCAACACAAATCCTCAGCCCACAGATTATGAGGTACGTTTAGAGAGCACCATTGGTGTTTATGGCACAGGTCTGCTAGATGCCATAGACCCAGATGAAATGAAAGCCCAATATCAGAAAGAATCTGCTTTCGTGGATTTGAACCCAGGAATCTGGGATAAATCCTCGAATGACTGGGCCCCTACAGCCTACTACACTTTAGCAGATGGTGAGAAACGCATCAAGAAATTCACCTACGCAATGACCCGCGCCTCTCTTCAAGACGGTGCAGGTGCCAATGCCATCTGGAACATCACGAATGTAACCCGTTCAGACCGTCATTATCTCTACACGACCCCCGCTTGGGCAAAGGCCATGTCAGAAGACGAGGACGTGATTTCTTTTATTCAGGCTCACGGCAACGACAAGACATCCCTACTCTATCCCTATTATGCTGACGGAACAAAGGAAGGCATCAGCGAACGGGTAAACCTGTTATTAAGCACGAACAACGCATCAAAGTCTGAAACCTTTGAGAAATATCTACTCAACGGTGCTCCCTATAATGGCGAGGAGGAGATGTCGGACCGTGATTATTATGACTTCATGGTATGGCACCGCGGGTTGGCCGTTCCTGCCGCCCGTAATCTTAACGATGCCGAAGTTCAGCGTGGAAAGACTGTGTTCAGCCAAATTGGTTGTACAAACTGTCACCGTCCTTCATGGAAGACCGGCAGCGACAACTACTGGGTTGACAAGAGCATCCGCGCTTACGCTGCCAGCATAGGAGCCGACGCAAACAACATGCTGCCCAAATATCCGAATCAGACGATATGGCCATATACCGACATGGTTCAGCACCGTCTGTATATGGAAAACGATATTCGTACCGGTTGGTGCCGCACAACACCTTTATGGGGCCGCGGTCTGTCGCTCTTGCTGACCGGTGCAGACGACCGTCTTCATGACTGTCGGGCACGTAATGAGATCGAGGCCATTATGTGGCATGGTTACAGCAAACAGTCTGACGCTTACGACTCGACTTTAAAGTTTTATAATCTGAGCAAAAAAGACCGTGACGCCGTTGTTAAGTTTATCCGTTCAATTTGATTTTCAGATAAGAAGACGAGATTCTGTCCGTGCTTCGCCGGACTATTGTGCGGCAGACAACTGCCGCTTACATGAAAGCAGACGGAAAAACGAACAATTAAGACTACCAGAACAACAAAAGGGGTTGTTCTGGTGGTTTTATGAATAATAATTTGTAAATTTGCATATCCATCGCAAATAAGGAAGAGATGTTGAAGAAGGTTATATATATATTATATGTATTGATAATCGTATGTCTGGGCAGTGCGACGATTATAGAGAAATATCATGGTACGATGTTCGTTTCATCCTATATTTATGGAAGCTGGTGGATGTGCGTGCTATGGGCATTATTGGTAGGTGCCGGCGTATTCTACATACTAAAACGCCGTGTTCGCCGGTTGTCTATGATAACCTTACATCTTGCATTCATTGTGATTCTGATTGGTGCATTTCTCACACATCTGACATCTAAAAACGGCCTTGTCCATCTTCGCAAAGGAGAGTCTGTCCATACATACGAATGCCAGTCATCCTCAGGTGAGACATCCATCTCCCCGCTGCCCTTCTCCATCCGTCTGGATGAATTCTCAATCAAAAAACATGCCGGCACAGATGCTGCCGAAGACTATATATCTCGATTCACCATCCACACAAGTGAAACAGACAGCGTTCAAGGCGAGGTTTCGATGAACCATATCTACAGCCATCATAATACCCGTCTTTATCAGGCATCATACGATGAAGACGGTGAAGGGTCCTATCTGACATTGAACAGTGATCCCTACGGCATCCCTGTAACCTATATCGGATATGCCCTGCTTTTCATTGGTCTGTTATGGATATTGGTTGACCCCAAAGGAAAATACCGTGTAATAATCCGTCAGCTGTCTTCCACACCCAAAACCATGCTTATTCTATTATTATATATCATGAGTACCGATTTGTCGTCAGCAGCCCCAGTATTATCTGAGGATATAGCAGTCACCTTCGGCAAACTGACTATGGTATATAACGACCGTGTTTGCCCTGTCCAGACATACGCTTTAGACTTTACCAAAAAACTCTATGGTAAACGCCGTTATAACGGCTACAGTGCCGAGCAAGTACTGACAGGTTTCATGTTCTGGTATGATGAATGGAAAAAAGAGCGAATAATCAAAGTGAAAAATTCGTCAGTTTGCGAGCGTTTAGGTATAGGCAGTTATTGCAGTATCGATGATTTATTCAAAGGCGGATATCTGTTAGGTCCTTATATGATGGAATATTATAATGGACTCAGCGACAAATTTCATGAAGGCATCGGGAAATTAGACGAAAAAGTGGGTTTGATTATGGATATCCGCACCTTCGCTCCTCTGAAAGTATTTCCATACACCCATAATGGCGAGACAAGCTGGTATAGTCCCACAGACAGTTATCCACCATACTTAAACGCGGAACGGAAAGCCTATATGCAAAACATATTCGTATTGTTGAAAGAATCCGTTCGCAAGCACAAAGAAGATGAAGTAAGCGACGTGCTCTCCCGTCTGAAAAAATACCAATACACATACGGTGGCAATTCCATCCCCTCATCAGCGAGACTGACAGCCGAATATCTGTATAACGATATTCCTTTTGCGACAGTGCTTTTCATGTTGAACCTGACCATGGGGTTACTGGGTCTTTTTTATATAATTTGGCAAATAAGCCGGCGTTCAAACAAATCATCCACACATTCCATAATCAGTTCAAAAGGAGTCAAGCCCACTATATCTGTCATATTGCAATTCATCATAATGCTTCTCAGCTTCATAGGTCTTACAACCTGCCTGATATTACGTTGGGTAATCCGTGGCACCATTCCGATGTCGAACGGTTATGAAACGATGCTGGTGATGGCGTGGATGATAATGCTTGTAGCTATTTTACTATACCGTCGTTTTCAGATTATTTTAACGTTCGGTTTTCTGCTTTCCGGTTTTTTCTTATTAGTGAGCCATATTTCTCAGATGGATCCTCAAATCACTCATCTGATGCCAGTACTCTCTTCACCCTTATTGACCATCCATGTGAGTATCATCATGATGGCCTACGCCTTATTGTCTTTGACCTTTATCTGCGGACTGACTGGAGTCCTGATCCGTCTTATCCGTGGTCGTAACGCATCCGGCGTCGGCGAACAACTTCGTTCGCTTCAGGTTCTTTCCCAACTATTTCTTTATCCCTCTCTGACCTTTTTAGGATTTGGCATCTTCATAGGTGCCATTTGGGCAAACGTTTCATGGGGAAGCTACTGGAGCTGGGATCCGAAAGAGACCTGGGCTTTGATAACACTGATGGTTTATGCGGTAGCCGTCCATGATAACAGTATTCCTTCCCTACGCCGTCCGTTTGTTTATCATCTGTTCATGACCTTTGCTTTCCTTACGATTCTGATGACCTATTTCGGTGTGAATTATGTGTTAGGCGGAATGCATTCTTATGCTTGATAGTTTTTAGTCTTTAGTTTTTAGATTTTAGTTTTTAGTTAGAGACCGTGCTTCGCCGGTCATTTGTGCGGCCGAGATAGCTACAAACCCAGACAACCACTTTTGGGTGATTTTCATGTTTGAAAAAACAACAATAATTATTTCAGGGAATTATTGACGAATGCGAGCCTTCCCTTTTTGATGTTCTGTTTTTCTGCTTTTCCACTTAGATTAACATTACCTTCGACCACAGATAAGTCGAGGACTTTAGTGTCGATATTCATATTAACCTCTTTTTTTGTCTCAATAATACCTTCCAAAAGCATTGAACAGGCAGTAATATTAGCAGTAGTCAGACTTTTAATATCGACATAAGCCTTTTCTTTAGCATCCACATTCATATTAATAATTCCATCTCCCGTAGAGATGACGACAGCCTCGTCGCACTGGATTTGTCCGACATTGATCAATGTGCTTCCGTTGCTCTCATACCTGAATTGTCTGCATTTAATTTTGTCGATGTCGATATTTCCCTTCACCATTCCTCCCATCTGGAAGATGTCGGTCTGAATAGTGTCGTGACAGACAAAACCACCGGTGGCACAAACAGCCACAGTTTTAAGCTCAGGGCAAGACACATGCACTTTGATATTGTCGTAAGTGGCGAAAGAAGTCATGTCGTTATTAGCTTCCATGGGAGTTGTAACAGTAAGCACCCCTCCATCAAACTCATAACTAAGATTATTAAGCATTGATGAGTCCCCTTCTTCCCAAACTTTAAAGGGTCCGACATTGAAAACGATATCAACCGCACTAATGTTAGTGATTTGGAAGAAATCCATAGTCACAGGAATATCCCTTTTTACCACATTATTTATAGAACTGGAGTCCTCCATAACATGATTGTCCGTTATAGAAACCTGTTTCTTGTTTTGTTCATTCTGACAAGCAATTAACAAAAAGACAAAAAATACTAATAGGATTGTCGATTTTTTCATAATTTTCATTGATTTCAACAATAATTAGTGCAAATATAGTAATTTTTTGCGAAGAATTTTATTTATATCAAATTTTTATGTATCTTCGCAACATTAAAAGATTATTGAGACTAGCTAAAAGACAATTTGAGACAAGTTAACAGATAATTGAAACGCTAATTATGAATAAGTACATAGCCGTGTCTTATCAGCTGTACGTTCTTACACGCGGTGCTGATGAAGAGCAGCTTCAAGAATGCAGGACAGACGAGGAACCATTTGAATTTATCACGGGCCTTAACAATGTATTACCTCCATTTGAGCTTCGCCTCCTGGAATTAAGCTCAGGTGAGACATTTGATTTTAAGATATCTCCTTCTGAATTATATGGTGACTATAATCCGTCGCTCATCACAGATGTCCCTATCGATTTGTTTTACGGTGATGACGGTAAGCCTGACAGCCGCCTATTGATTGAAGGAAACGTAGTGCCGATGACCGACGGTGCTGGTGGGAATTATCTTGCCACTGTTGTCAAATTTGATGACAGTATGGTAACTTTGGATATGAACCATCCACACAGCGGCACTTCCCTTCATTTTACGGGAAAACTATTGGCCTCACGTTTAGCTACCTCAGAAGAAATTGCCGCCGCCCAGTCATCTCGAAGCTGTGGCAGTTGTGGTGGCTGTGGGCATTGTGGCAGTGATTCGAGTTGTGATGAGGGTTGTTGCAGTGGCGGATGCGGAGGATGCTGATATGAGAAACACAACAGGTAACATATTTACCCTAACCACATTCGGCGAGAGTCATGGTTCCGCTATAGGCGGTGTGGTTGACGGCATGCCTCCTGGTATCGACATAGACGTTGATTATATCCAGCAAGAGTTGAATCGTCGGCGTCCTGGTCAGAGTGCCTTGACCACTTCTCGTCAGGAGCTCGACCGTGTGGAACTCTTATCCGGGATCTTTGAAGGAAAATCCACAGGTTGTCCTATTGGTTTTATTGTCCGCAATTCCGACCATCACTCATCGGATTATGACAACCTCCGTGATTTATTTCGTCCCTCACATGCCGACTACACCTATTATAAAAAATATGGTATCCGCGACCATCGTGGCGGTGGCCGTTCTTCAGCCCGTGAAACAATCTCTCGGGTTGTAGGTGGCGCGTTGGCAAAAATAGCCTTACGTTCTCTCTACGGCATAGAGATTCACGCATACACATCTCAGGTAGGCAATATCCGATTAGAAAAGCGTTATCAAGACTTAAACTTATCTGTAGCTGAGACCAATGCAGTCCGTTGTCCAGACCCATTGAAAGCCAAAGAGATGGAGCGACTGATCATGTCAGTGAAGGAATGTGGCGACACGATAGGCGGTGTGATAAGCTGCGTGATTACCGGTTGTCCTGCAGGCATAGGAGAGCCATCCTTCGACAAGCTTCACAGTGCTTTGGGATCATCGATGCTAAGCATCAATGCTGTTAAAGGCTTTGATTATGGCAGTGGTTTTGAAGGAGTCACTCAACGTGGTTCAGAGCAGAACGATTTGTTTATCAATGAAAACGGTCAAATCCGTACGCAGACCAACCTCAGCGGCGGCATCCAAGGCGGCATCAGCAATGGTGAGGACATCTATTTCCGTGTGGCATTCAAGCCAGTAGCCACCATTCTCATCCCTCAACCGACAGTAGATAAAGAGGGCAATCCCACAACAGTAATGCCCAAAGGGCGTCACGATCCCTGTGTGCTCCCCCGCGCCGTTCCAGTGGTTGAATCAATGGCCGCCCTAACGCTGTTGGACTATTGCCTGATAGCCCAGATGAACCATTAAACTGCGTTCCCAACGCAGCATACCGAACCGCTCATGAAGAGTTTGATTGATTTCACTCGCTCAAAAGAAATGGGAACCAAACAGAAAAAGAATATTCATTTATAAATAAACCAAACAAATAATTGATCTAATCATTTAATTAAAAACAAGTTATGAACAAGGTAATTTTAATTGGAAATGTAGGAACTGACCCCAATGTTAGGTATTTAGATTCAGGTGTGTGCGTAGCACAAATCCGCATGGCAACCACAGAGCGCGGTTACACGCTCCAGAATGGCACCCAAGTGCCCGAACGTACCGAATGGCACAATGTGATATTCTGGCGTCGCTTGGCAGAACGCGTAGAGAAATATGTTCACAAAGGTGACAAAATTTTCATTGACGGTAAGATTCAAAGCCGTACATATCAAGACCAGCAAGGCATGCAGCGTCATGTGACAGAAATCATGGCAGAGAACCTTGAGATCTTAGTCCGTAAAAGTGATTCTATCCGCAGAGATGAGCAGAACAATTCGCCAGTAGAGCCTCAGGAAAATATGGATTTTTCAGAGAGCCCAGAAGAAACAGAATCATACTAATAGCCTCATTCATCTCATGTTGTATTATGACAAGCGTTTTGGCAGTGGTAGCCGCATCTGCATCTGGCATGTGACGGAAGACCTCGAAGAGCTCTATTATCTCTTACCCGATGATGACAGCGTTCGTAGAGAAGCCATGCTCCGTTTCAAATCAGAAAGCCGGATCAAGGAGTGGACAGCTGTCCGTGTGTTGCTGTACGACATGCTAGATCGTCAGGTAAAGATAGACTATGACGAATCAGGTGCACCTCATCTTCCAGATGATGAGGGACTTGACATCAGTATCTCTCACACAAAAGACTATGTAGCAATCGGTTTGTCGTCAGAAGGCGAGATTGGCATAGACATCGAACAGATATCTAACCGTATAGAACGAGTGAAGTCGCGCTTTGTCCGTTCAGATGAAAACGCCACAACTATTTCCCAACAACTGCTACATTGGTCAGGTAAGGAAACAGCATTCAAAATGCTTCATCGTCGTAAAGTTGATTTCTTGAAACATTTTCGGATACTGCCTTTTGTTGAATCAGAAGAAGGCGTCTTTCAGCTACAGGAATCACGTACTGATGATAATCAGCTATTTGACATTCATTACAAAGTGTTTCCAGACTTTGTGCTGACTTATTCGGTAAGTGAGTAATGATGTGGTAAATAGGCTGAATGGGAATGATGGGAACAATGTGAACAATCGGAATGATGGGAACAATGAGACAGACTTAGCATAATTTGAAAGACTTCTGAATTATACAAACAAAAAAACCGGCTTTTGCCGGTTTTTTTTTTGAGCCTCTTGTCGGATTCGAACCAACGACCCCGAGATTACAAATCACGTGCTCTGGCCAACTGAGCTAAAGAGGCAGGCGGGTAAGCTACCTATATCGCGCCGCTA
>JAEEOB010000029.1 GCA_016284045.1 Bacteroidaceae bacterium | reverse complement strand
AAAATCGAGGCTGTCGATGCCCATGTCGTCTTTCAGTTTGGCATCATCAAAAATTTTCTCTTCTTCGATTTCAAGATCCTCAATCAGGAAATTTCTTACTTTTTCTTCAATTTCTGTGCGTGTCATTAATTATAGAGTTTTTTTTTTAGATTTTATAGGAAGTTATAAGATTTTATAGGAGATTATAAGAGATTATAGGAGATTATAAGAGATTATAAGAGATAATAAGAGATATTAGGAGATTATAAAAAATCAGGAGACTTCCTATGATTTCTTCACGACGATGATGGAATGTCCTTGCCCCAGATGGTCGTGGATGGTTTCGATTTCCAGTCCTGCCGTTCGGATGCAGTGATCCATATCCTCGGTGTTGTACATTTTCGAGTTGCCGTTTGCCAGTGCGGTGAAATAGAGGGAAGTCATGGTGAGACACAATGTGGCAGCCTCGTATTTCTGACGGTCCCACAAGGTTTCCATGATGTAAATCCGGCTGTTGTCCGTCATCGCCGCTTTCGCCCGCTTGAGGATTCCCACAATCTGCTCCATGCTGAAACAGTCGAGAAACTGACTCATCCAGATGGCATCAGGGCCGTGGGCAATCCTCGGGAAGGTTGCGTCGGGGTCAAGGAGGTTGATGCCAAAGCCATTGATTCGTTCGCATCCTTTCTTGCCTGCCACATTCTCCTGCATCATCGCAATCTGTTGAGGCAGGTCGAGCACAGTCACCTTCACCTCCGTGTCGTAATCCACACACCTAAGTGCCCATTTGCCGGTGTTGCCGCCCACATCGTAGAGTGTCCTCACATGATGATTGTCGAAGATAATCTGCAGAGCCTCCGGGAATGACGAGTCGCTGTAGAAATGGTCGAATGCAAACCAGCTTCTCTGCACCTGATCCGGCAGTGAGGACAGTCCCTCGTATATGGTGGTCCAGTCGCCGAAATGGCGCAGCCCCTCTGGCTTACCGTTAATCAGGCTCTCCTCCAGGCGGAACCATCCCTCGTAGTTCACGTCATGGTTAAAGTCGATATTCACCCTAGTGGCGGGGTCGTTCAGCAGAAACCAGCCCGTTTTCGACAAGGAGAAACGGTTGGTGTCTAAATCTACGATGATGATGCCTGCAGCGAGAGATGCCTCGGTCAGACACTTCACCGCATAGTCCGACAAGCCTGTCTGACGGCAGACCTCCTCCCGTGTGGCACCCTTGTCAGTATCACGCAGAAAATCGAGTATGCCAAACTTCAGCATCAGGCGCGCCACCTGAAAGACGACTGGTCCCCAGGCGATGAATTCCGCAAGGCGCTGTGCATCCTTGGCTGAAAGCGTGTCGCGGGTGTAGGGTTGAAGTGCAGGAGAAAGATGCATGGGGTATTAAAATAAGAAGAAAGAATGATTTACTATTTACGATTTACCATTTACTATTTACCATTTACTATTTACCATTTACTATTTATTTGACTATTTGGACATTTGATTATTTTTTCAAGACAAGAAGAGAAGAATACGAGAAGACAAATGGATTACGGGCAGGTGGTTACGGGGTTGCTGCAAATCCATACATTCTCAATCCAGCCCTCATGTTTTCCGTCGCCAGTTTTCACTTTGGTCCAGTCACCTTTTGCGTCAACCGGCCGCAGGAGAGTCTCCGGATCTGAGAATGTATATACCACCTTTCCTTTCAGGGATGGTGTGGCTCTGAGATACATTTTTTCACCGCCATAGTTACGTGTGCAGAATCCGAGGCATGAATAATGGATCCAATAGCCGGTTTTCGATCCGGTCAGCTTCACCTCCGACTCTGTGTCGTAGTTGCTGTAGCTGTCGCCTTCGATTTGCCACCAGCCATTCCGGGGATTCTTCAGTGCAAAATCCACAGTGGATTTGGTGGAAATCTTATGCACAATCTTGCCGTTGGGCGCATTGCGTATGTTAGTGAATGCACCGATGTTGTCAACAATATATGCACTGACAATAGTCTGTGCCTGCACAGCTGCGAATGACAGACAGGCAAACAATGAAAATAAGACTTTTCTTAACATAATAATTATTTACGATTTAAAGATTTATTATTTAAAGATTTATTATTGAAAGATTTACGATTGAAAGATTTACGATTGAATTATTTACGATTTAAAGATTTACGATTTAAAGATTTATTATTTATGCATCCTTCTGTTGGTTCCTTTTTTACGTACGACTTTACTTCCTCGTCTAATCCCGGCTTTACCTCTTCTGCTAATCTTATTTTTACTTCCTATTTTACTCACGTTTAATAAGTTTTTCACTTCATCTGTGAGATATGGCATGGCAATACGGACTGGAACCACGATTTCGGGTGCTCCGTATGCGTATGGCAAAATCTCATACTGCTGATATTGGATATAGACATCGTCACCGTCAATCCACGCCAGATCCGGCTCAGAAAAGGAATCATAAGCCCTGAGAGCGGAGGCTATCTCGGCTTTCCCCTTCAAGTCATCTTTTTCGATATCAGTCAGCTGAAGACCACCGAAATCATCCTTATACATGTTGGTCTTCAGGTAATCACGGAATTGCCCGACCTTATCTTTCCTGAAGACTTCACGGATAGCCTTACCATCGGATTTTCTGACAATAATCGGCAGGAAATTGGTGAAACCATGAGCACCGCCACCATAATAAAAATCCACCACATTGAAGCAAGCGTAATGCGGTTTGTCGGTAATCAGACGGAAATCCAAATCGTGCTCACACTTCACAGTTCTCAGGTAGTCGTCTTCCTCCAAATCCTTTACGGTCTCCTCCCACTCGTCACTTACACGGGTGCCTACTATCTTCGCCACATCCTTGATAAACATGTTCATGGATGAAGCGTCTTTCACTTTCTCAGCCTTACGGTCCAACTCCTCCGACTTGTCGCCCATGTCTCTGAGAAATTCCAGAATCTGATTGTTTATGGCTTTGTTGAATACAGGGTTTTCAGATATGGGATAAGCAATCGAGATAGAACATGAGCCGTACGTGGTTTCATACGACGAGCTGAGGTTTTGTATTTTAAGCTTGCCCTGAGCAGACAGAGCAGCAACGCCGGAAATGAAGGCGAAAAGAATACATATCAACTTTTTCATAGATGTTTGTAATTTCTTAATGGGTTTAGGCTATATTCCAACGGCAAAATTATTCTTTTTTTTGTAACAAAACAAATATTTCGGGATGAATTTTGTAAAATCAAGTAAAGATGTTTGTTTATCAGAGTAGAATGTTGTAAATTTGTTCATCAGTTATATCCTACCCCGAATAACGCTGACCAAATCGTATTCTTTTACATAAATCTATAAAACTAATAAAATTCCATCTGATGGACAAACAACAATTAAAGGAACGAGAATCAAAAATAACAGAGATGGCTGTAGAGTTCTGTAATCAGAAACTGAATGACGAATGTGCATCGCTATGCACCAAGCTCATTCAGAAATTGGGACGCAAGCGGACAGCCCCCTTGCAGTCGGGACGGCCGGAGATATGGGCTGCGGCGTCTGTATATACCATCTGCAGCGTGAACTTCATGTTCGCAAAAAGCTCCAGCCTGTATATACCATCAACTGCAATCTCTGATTATTTCGGCACCAGCAACTCAACAGTCTCCCAGAAATCAAGAGCAATCAAGGAGATGCTGAAAATATCCAATTTTTTTGACGCCAATTTCACTCTCCAAGAGATAGCCGCAAAGAATCCATTCCTAAATCTTAGGATGGAAAACGGATTTTTCTTCTTGGGATAGAGACATAACTATTCCTAAAAAGTAAAAGTGTACTTTCGCAGGCTGTAGGTGTTGCGAAAGTACACTTTCTGTTTTCCTGGAATAATCACCCCACCGTCTTCCCGCCTAAATACTTTCTTGCCCTCTTGTCTTCTTGCCCTAAAAATCATTCCACCGTCTTGCAATAATTAACGTTGAGGCGGTCGTAAAGCCGGAACTGATGGCGCAGCCTGAGTTTGAAGTCGTTGAAGTCTTTCTGCCGCGGATCGGTCCACTGCACTTCGCTGATGGCGTCAAGCCGTGGTAGAAGCATATAAAAGAGGTGAGACGGATAGGCGATATACTCACACCATAGGTTCACCTGCGCTCCGAGGATATAGTGTTTCTCGTCTTCTTTCAGATCATTCGGCACAGGCTCAAACGAATAGGTCTTGCTTGCCGGCACATATCCTCCGATGCTGATTGGCGCGTTCCAGTTTTCCTTCACCTGATAGTAGTCGATATAGCAGTAATCGACCGGAGCCATGATGACGTTGTGGTGCTGACGCGCCGCCTCGATCCCCCCCTGAATGCCTCTCCAGCTCATCACGGTCGCCCCTTCGGTGAGTCCGCCCTCCAGCACCTCGTCCCAGCCGATGATGTCGCGTCCGAGTGATTTCAGGTAGGTCTCGATTTCGTGGTTGATGGCGGTCTGCAGCTGGTTTTCCACGCTGTGCTGCCCGTCGTCAGTCAGACCCAGATCACGAATGCGCGCCTGACATTTGGGGCATGACTTCCACCGCTTTTTGGGGCACTCGTCACCGCCGATATGAATCAGTTTGGAGGGAAACACACTGCACAGCTCGCCCAGCACGGTCTTCAGAAACTCAATAGTTGCCGGATTTCCTGCACAGAGCACGTCGTCACTCACCCCCCACACCTGCCAAACGGGATACGGTCCGCCAGTGCAGCCAAGATTGGGATAGACATGCAGTGCAGCCTGCATGTGGCCTGGCAGGTCGATTTCAGGGATGACGTTGATATACCGTTCAGCGGCATAGCGCACCACCTCGCGACACTCGTCCTGCGTGTAATAACCGCCATAGGGCTGACCGTCGAACACCCCCGAGTTGCGGCCGATGACCGTCTGTTCCCGCACACACCCCTTCTCTGCCAGTTCTGGCAGTGCCTTCACCTCAAACCGCCAGCCCTGGTCGTCGGTGATATGCCAGTGAAACTGATTGCATCCGTGAAGCGCAAGCATGTCGAGGTATGTCTTGATGGTCTCAACTGTCCAGAAATGGCGTGAGCTGTCGAGATGTACTCCGCGGTAGGCGAATCGGGGCTGGTCGTTGATTTCACCGCACGGGAAGGCGACAGGCTGCCCTTTACTCAGCGGCAACGACTTGCGCAGGGTCTGCACCGCCCGGAAAAGGCCCTCTGCAGTTGGTGCTTCCAGCGCGATGCCGTCCTTTCCAATGCGGATGGTGTATTTGCCGTTGTAAATACCGTCAGCCGTATCAGCATTTCTGCGTTTCTCAGGCTTGATTGTCAGTATGATTTGAGCACGGCGGCTGCCGGAAGTCATCTTCATGTTCAGTCCAGCCGTCTCTTCTATATATTGGCGGAGGAAACCAGCAGTCCGTTCAATCTCCGGGTTCCCCGACGGGTAGCCTATCTCCATGCCGTCGGTCAGCAAAAACACCCGGGTGGTATCTGCCGTAATCTGCTGCGGCAATGGAATCACCCTGTAATCAGCCTTCTGCGCATTGCTCAGCAACGGAAGGCACAAAAAACAAAAAAGAAAACGTATCATTATAAAATTGCATTTAGATGTTAATCATCTGAGAAAATGGGAGTTAACGAGTCTTTGAATCGTGGACAATAGATATAATAAGCAAATTTACATATTTTTTTTGATTTCACCGTAATTCAAATTAATATTTCAAGTTTCAGATGAAAAAGAAGCAAAAAGCAGTCCATAAATGAACTGAAAAAATGCTTTGCGGAAAAAACCATGCAGACGATTTCCAGCTAAGTTTTTTTTCATTCGGCAAATTCATCTGAATTCTGAGTATATTCTCATCGAAATATGTTTTTCCCATGCATTTTTTCATTATTACCCCAAAAAATCGTATATTTGCAAAACATAATAAAGGGATGTTCTATTAATTCTGATTCAAGTTTCTGAAGTAAAAAAGGCTGCCGAGATAATTTAAAGATTTAATTATGTAATTCAAGTTTCGGATGTTCAATCAACAAAAAAAAGATAAAAAAACGTTTTGTCATGGGCTGCGCCCAATGGTATGGATTGCAGCCATGCTTGCCTGAAAACAAGTTTTCAGCAACCATGACCACAACCCATACCGCACTACGTGCTGACAAAACTGAACAAAAAGTAGAACTTCGTTCTTCAAAAAACGCTTCGCTTAACAAAAAGCCATCCGGTGTGATTGCCATAGCACAACTGATAATGTGTTGTAAAACAATAAATAATAACTTCAGAAACTTGAATTAT
>JAEEOB010000028.1 GCA_016284045.1 Bacteroidaceae bacterium | reverse complement strand
GAACTGGTTCTGACGGTAGATGTGCCTTCCTCCACGTTGATGTTGAACCTGGTAATGGCCCCTAACTGAAACTTAATGGCAGTTTTTCCTGTAGATGTTATGACTGCCGAATTTAGATTCAGTGTGAATTCATCTGGGTCGTACGTCACATATCCGTTGGGGTCTCTTAGCCCCACACCTTCAATCAAGGTCAGGTCACCGCAGTTGAGGTTGTTAACGGTCACCCCGCAGATTGTCAGGGGGTAAGTCTTATACGATGAAAAATAGCCGGAATTAGGGTTGGCGTATGTACAGTTTGCCTTCTTATCATCGTATTTAATGGCACCGACGAGTGAAAAACAATTATAGAACATCAAGTCCGATTTTCCGACATTCCAAGTGTCCCGGCACAGGATAGTCCTGAGTTTTTCGCAATCTAAGAACATAGAACTCACATCGGTCACGTTTTCGGTGCTGAAATTACGCAGGTCGAGAGCCGTCAGACTGTGGCAGTATGAGAACATGCTTCCCATGTACACAACCGAATCCGTCCTGAAAGATGTGACGTCGAGTGTTTTCAAAGAACGACATTCCTCGAACATTCCGCTCATGTGTTTTACTCTATGTGTGTCGAATTTCGAAACATTAAGCTTTTTGAGCGAAATGCAACGGTTGAACATATAAAACATGTTAACAACATTGGAAGTGTTAAACGATGAGAGATCGAGACGTTCCAGACTTTCGCACTCATAAAACATCTGGTTCATGTTCGTCACATTAGATGTGTTGAAAGACGACAGATTCAACTCTTTAAGCCTATTGCACATAGCAAACATCCGATCCATGTCCGTGACGTTGGAGGTGTTGAATGACGAAAGGTTTACTTTCTCTAACGACTCGCAATCACTAAACATCCACGTCATATCCGTCACTTTAGAGGTGTTGAACGATGACAAGTTAAGTGAAGTTAGTGATTCGCAGGAAGAAAACATCGACGACATATCGGTGACTTTGGCTGTGTTGAAAGATGCCAAATTGAGTGTCTTTAATGACTTGCAGCCATAGAACATCGCAGACATGTCCGTGACGTTGGAGGTGTTGAAAGACGTCAAGTCGAGAGAAGTCAGCGATTCACATTGGGAAAACATTTCTGACATTGTTTTCACATTGCTGGTGTTGAGGTACTTAAGCCTGATGATTTTTTCGAGTGACTCAAATCCAGCAAACCATCCTTTGGCGCATACGGGTTTGACGTCCGCAAAAGCCTCGTGGAACTCCACTGTTTGTATTTCTTTAATAATGGGAAACTTGTTCCATTTGGGGTATTCCGGATAAAAGTCTGCGTTATTTGTATGACCAGAGTCCGAGACATCTTTACCCTCCCAATACAGATAGGCATCTCTCCTTATAATATTAAGAACACCGTCATCGACATAATCGAAACACATCCTCTTAGCAGATTCGTACAGGATATATGCCACAGGAGTCTTGGCTTTCAACGGAGACATCGGTATGAAAAATATCATACCGAGCATCACGATAATGAGCCTAAATCTTTGGAACAATGAATTTTTCATATTATTTTTGTTCTTAATTTTCTATGGTATTATCGAACTTCACAGATAATTGCACACACCTAAGCAAAGAAGGAATAATGCCTTAAAAAGAGTTGTAATTCAAATACATCGCAAATTTACGAAAAAATGTCAATTCAACAAAAGAAATACGTTTTTTTATGCAATTAATAAAAAAAATGCCGAATCACACCCGATAAATTAAGAAAATATACTATCTTTGCGCAGAAGAAAGAATTTGGTTATCTGTTGTTGGTTGGTTTCCTTTACTATTGAATCAACAATATCCATAAATGCTATAAAAACAACTAAAAACTAAAATAATATGTACGACAAAGAACGCGGACTATACATCGCACACTGCGATAACGGACCACTTAGTATCATCAGCAAGATGGCCAACCGTCATGGATTGGTGGCAGGAGCCACAGGAACAGGAAAAACCGTCACCCTACAGGTGCTGGCGGAGAGTTTTTGTCAGATTGGCGTACCTTGTTTCATGGCCGACATGAAAGGCGACGTGTCGGGCATCAGCCAACCAGGCAAGCTGAGCGGATTCATCGAGAAACGTCTGCCGGTGTTCGGCATCGAGAACCCTGAATTCCAGGCATGTCCCGTCCGCTTCTTCGATGTTTATGGCGAGCAAGGTCATCCGATGCGTGCCACCGTGTCGCAGATGGGACCACAGCTGCTGTCACGTCTGCTCGGTCTGAACGATATTCAGGACGGCGTGTTAAGCATTGTCTTCCGCATTGCCGACGAGCGTGGGCTGAAAATCCTCGACATCAAAGACTTGCGCGCTACGCTTGATTTCGTGGCTAAGAACGCAGCCGAATACTCCACGAAATACGGCAATATCTCTACTGCGAGTGTTGCAGCCATTCAGCGTTCCATCCTGCAACTTGAAAACCAAGGGGCAGACAAATTCTTCGGCGAGCCGGCATTCGACATCTACGACCTGATGCAGACCGAAGGGGGCAAGGGCGTAATGAACGTGCTAGCAGCCGACAAGCTGATGCTCCAGCCGAAACTCTACTCCACCTTCCTGCTCTGGCTGATGTCGGACATCTACTCAAAACTGCCAGAAGTAGGCGACCTCGACAAACCGAAACTCATCTTCTTCTTCGACGAGGCACACATGCTCTTCGAAGATACGTCGAAAGCCATGGTTGACAAGATTGAACAGGTGATACGCCTTATCCGAAGCAAGGGTGTCGGCATCTATTTCGTGACCCAGAACCCCACCGACATCCCTGACACCATACTCGGTCAGCTGGGCAACCGCGTGCAACATGCGCTCCGCGCCTACACACCGAAAGACCAGAAGGCAGTGAAGACGGCAGCCGACACATTCCGTGCCAATCCCGCCTTCAAAACCGACGAGGCAATCATGAATCTGGAGACCGGCGAGGCACTCGTGTCGTTCCTTGATGAGAAAGGTGCTCCTTCAATTGTGGAGCGTGCGAAAATCCTGTTCCCGCTGAGCCAAATCGGCGCAATATCTGAAGGTCAGCGCAGCGACATCATCCGCCAGAGCCGCATCTACGGGAAGTATGACACTGCCGTTGACAACGTCAGCGCTTACGAAATCCTGATGGAAGAGGCAGAGAAAGCAAAGAAAGAAGCCGAGAAGGAGGAAGAGAAGAAAGCCGCCGCAGAAGAAGAAAAGCAAAAAGAGAAAGAAGAGAAGGAGAAGAAAAAGAAGCCAGGTTTCTTCAAGCGTGTTTGGAAATCGATAGTGACAGCCGTGACCTCCACCATCGCCGCCATCGTTGCCGCATTCGTGACGGAGAAAGTGACCGGTAAAAAAAGCCGCAAGTCATCCACAAGCAACACAGGCCGCATCATCAAGAATGCTACCTCTGCTGCCACACGAACCATTACCCGCGACATCCTTGGAAACATGAAATAAATTTAAGATTTAAGATTTACGATTTAAGATTTAAGATTTAAGATTTATTATTATTATTCTCTGTCCTGTTGCGGTACATCTCCCTTTGTACGCCCGTAGGTGGTGACGTTTTCTTACATCGGGAGCAGAAACGTTTCTGAAGCAGACAAAACCCGTCACCAAAACAAACTCACTAAGAACAAATAATTTCATGACCTGCAGACAATACAGCTATATAGGAGGGTTGCTTTTCATCCTCCTATATTTTTGTGACGCACGCGCTTACGACTTTGTTGACCGCAGCCGCGGAGAAGTGCTTTATTTCAACATCGTGTCATCGGCAGAACGCACCTGCGAACTGACCCACGGCGATGCTGGTGAGATCTATGAAGGCCGCAGCTACACCATCCCGCGGTGTGTGCGTCACCACCGCCACCGTTACCGCGTGGTTGCTGTAGGGAAAGAGGCATTCGCCGGTTGTAGTAATCTGACTAACATCACGTTTCATTCACATATCACCCGCATCGACAGCGCAGCGTTCAGCGGCTGCCTGTCGCTTTCATGGCTGCGCCTGCCCTCCAAGCTGAAAGAAATCAGCAGCATGGCATTCTTTGGTTGCAGCTCTTTATCATACGTGGAAATCCCCGCTAGCGTGGATCAAATCGGTGAGGGAGCATTTAGCAACTGTACCGGCGTGGTGGATATCACCGTCAATGACAAAAACAGACGATACAGCGACGCTAAAGGGTCCAGCTGCATCATCGACACCAAAACCCGTTCGCTCATCCAGGGCTGCTCCGGCACGGAAATACCCTCTGACATTACGTCGGTTGGTGCCTACGCATTTGCCGGATGCGACCAACTGCGGTCCATCAACATACCGCCACGCGTGACATCTGTCGGACATCACGCTTTCACAGGATGCAGCAGTTTGGTGGAAGCCTCGCTCTCACAGCAGATCCAGGAACTCAGCCCCTACCTTTTCGACGGCTGCACATCGCTGAGCGAACTGACCCTTCCTGTAGATATCACATCCGTCGGGGATGGTACATTCAAGAACTGCGGCAAACTGACCGAAATCAACCTTTACAACGGACTGGAGTCGATAGGCAGCCAGGCATTTGCCGGATGCAGCGGACTGACTGTCCTCACCCTGCCCAACTACTCCCTGACCGAAATCGGCAACGGAGCCTTCCTCGGGTGTTCGAAACTGAAAGAAATCACCATCCCCGAAAACATCACGTCGCTTGCCGCCCACACATTCGACTCGTGCAGTTCACTTACCGAAATTCACCTCCCCATCCGGCTTCAGACAATCGGTCCTTATTGCTTCTACGCTTGTGGCAGGCTGCGCACAATCAACCTCCCGGAACAGCTCCGTCATATCGGTTCCTGCGCTTTCACCAACTGCCGGAACCTGAAAAACATTAGAAACGACAACGTTTCCCCTTTCCCTATTGACGAAGACGCTTTTCCTCCCATGGTGTTTGACAACGCCACACTGACCGTCCCTTACAACGCCGTTGAAGCCTATCAAAACGCCGCCGTATGGAGCAAGTTTCATAAAATAGAAAAATAAAAAAGAAAAAACATAAAACTTTTTTATTCGCTGAACCGGCTGTTACGCTTGAACAGCACGTAAGCGATGACAGGTGCGCCCACCAATGCCGTAACGGAATTAATGGGAAGTGCCCCTTCAAATCCAGGCATACGCGCAATGAGATTGCAGATGAGCGCCAAAGCCGCACCTGTAAGTGCCGTACCCGGCATGAGCAGGCGGTGTTCACTTGTACGGAAGAGAGCCCGGCAAAGATGGGGAACTGCCATGCCTATAAACATCACTGGTCCGCAGTATGCTGTGACAACCGCCACAAGAATTCCAGAGCAGGCAATCACAATCATTCTTGCACGACGGATGTTCAGTCCGAGGTTCATGGCATATTCATCACCCATCAACAGAAGATTCATCGGTTTAGCCATCAGCATGCTCAGAGGCAGCAACACCACCATGATGCAGACAAACAGAAGCATCTGGTCGCCCGACACCCTTGCAAAAGATCCAAGCCCCCAAACGACGTAGGCACGGATATCCTCCTCGGCAGAGAAGAATTTAAGCACTCCAACCACAGCATTGACAAGATAGCCAATCATCATACCGATAATGAGCAAAGTCACATTTCCTTTCACTTTTTGTGACACAAACAGGATGAGTGACATCACCGCCAGCGCACCTACAATGGCAGCCACTGAAATGGCGACATCTCCCACATAGCCCAACTTACTCAGTGCCACACCACCCAAAGATCCAGACAGCAACACTACAAACGCCACTCCTAATGACGCACCGTTTGAAATGCCAAGTACCGACGGTCCTGCCAACGGATTCCGGAACACAGTCTGCATCTGTAAGCCACTCACAGCCAATCCCGCACCAGCCACCGTTGCGGTCAATGCCTGAGGAACACGTGAGCTCCATATGATGTTCGACCATATAGTCCAATTCTCAGCCGACACCTCCGGATTCCCGGTCCCAACCAGAATTCTCAACACATCGTCAAGTGGAATCCGCACCGTTCCTAACAAGAGGTTAAGCACGAAAAACACAACAATAAGCATAAGCAGTAACACAAATTTTGTCAGCGAATGGCGTTTCATTTTCATTTCAGGAGTCGATAGAATTTAGGTCGATAATCAGTTTCCACTAATTCAGGATGGAACACCGCCACAAGGTCTTTGAGCAAGACATCGGGCTGCACGGGAGCCAATTCATAATAAGGGGTCATCTTCATATTGCAATACACCACATGCTTCTGCTTGAATGCTTTAAACAACTCATTGCGCGGTTCAGATGCCTTGAGCGCATCGTATGAGAACTCATCGGGATAGCTGTTGAGAATACGCCAATAGTCTGCATTCGCCGCCTTCGCATACATGTCCTCAAACTCCAGGTTCACACCTCCTGTGTTTTCGTCTTTTATGATATATTCAGCCCCTGCATCACGAAAAAGCTGAGCCAGATGATTTCTTCCACCCACTGCATACCAGTTTCCGCCATGCATCTCACCACTGAACACGGTAGGACGTGCTTTCACGCTGTCAGTTAGTGCCCGCACACTGTCGTAACGGCTTTTGATACCAGCAAACACCTCGTTCGCCTCCTTCTCCTTTCCAATGAATAACGCCACAAACTTAATCCACTCCGCCTGTCCGAGCGGATCCAGCTCCTTATAGCCGAGATGGGGAACAAGCGTGATGCCCGTCTCCTTTATGGCATCATATCCTCCACGCTTGAAGGGTGAGATGAAAATAACATCCGGATTGGCAGCCAATACCAACTCCGTGTCGAAATCACCCTCCATACCAATTTTCACAATTTCACCCGTTTTCACACGATCCTTGATATCCTTGTCAAAAAGATTCTTCGTGCCAGTGATACCACGAATCACCTCATGTGCATCGAGTGCCGTGAAGTTAGACAACTGAAGCGAAGTCATGCAGATGGTACGCTCAATCGGCACATTCACTACTTTATAACCTTCCGGAATTTCTGCTTTTGCACCGTTTCTAACGAGTGCAAACTTGTAATCAACAGGCATCTGATAATCCTCGTCATCATTACCCTCTTTCAAAATGTGCTGAGGATCACCGACCTCCACCAGACATACGCCATCAGAGACGTAGTTCACAGTGAATCCTTTCGCATATTCGGGAACAATCATGCAGGCAGAGTCTATATCCACTTCCGTTCCCTCGATTTTTTCAGACTTTTTACTTTGATTGCCTGAACAAGAGAGCAGTGTAATCATAAGCGTCAGCATCATCGCCGACTGAAATGTTTTTACATTCATATATATATTTACGATTTAATTATTTACGATTTAATTATTTATGATTTATTTGATTATTTTTATATTTTACTATTTTGTTTGTGGTGAAGATGTCGGCTAAAAACCATAAATCGCACCGTCTTCATTGATAAGCAGAATGGTCAACTCACCATTGGGCAGCAAAGGGTCGCAATGCACATGACAGCAACGAGTCAGCTCATCCAAAAAATCATGCAGATAATCAGGAGGAATCAGCGTCCATAATTCTTTGGCAAACGTCAATTGTCCAACCCTTTCGATTATATCGTCCGGACATTCAGCCCGTTTCATCATCTCTACTATAAAAGCCTTGTCCATCGTAGTTTTACGGCTATGTGTATCAAGATTTCCAGCAGCCAGTTTAACCGCCTTACCCATCATAATGCCCAATGTCAGCTTCTTAATACCCAGCTCGGATGCCATTCTGATGGTATCACCGATATAATTACCGTATTCTACAAACACATGTGGCGGTAGTTCGGGGTAACAACGCCTGACAAATCGCTCACTCTTCGCACCACTGTTGATGACCACCCGTTGTGTACCACTGTTCTGTGCGATTTCCAGACATTTACGGATGCTCTGCAGGAATGCCTCCTCAGAATAAGGCATGATGATGCCCGACACACCAATGATGGAAATACCTCCTTCGATACCTAAGCGTGGGTTAAATGTCTTTTTGGCCGCCTCAGCCCCTCCCGGAACGGATATAGTTACACTAAGCGGAACACCAAATTGCCGCAGGTTCTCCTCTATCATCTGGTATGGTCCTTTGTTGATGGCAGGTGATCCGGGTGGAAAGTCAAACCCAGGAAGGGTAATCACCCCCACTCCCTCACCACCAACCACCGCGAACCGATCTGCCTTTTCCACCGCCGCACGAATTTCCATACCGTTGGTGATATCAGGATCGTCACCACTCTCTTTTCGCACCCAGGCATAACCATCGCCATACGCCACATCCACGTGGATGGTCTCACCGTCGGGAAGAAGCACCGGCACAGCAGCAGGTTTTTCTTTTCTCAACAAAAACATAGCATGAGCTACTGCCGCTGCAGTAGCGCATGTGCCTGTTGTCAGCCCAGTATGAAGCGGAAAGAAATCCGGCAACAGCTTCTCCACACACCTTCTCAATCCATGCTCACCATTGACAATATGGAAACCGTCGGGAAGTGGTGGACGGCGCAACACAATCACGCCAATTCCCAAATCCCTAGCCGCCTTGCATTTCTCATCAAATCCGCCCGTCACCCCGCTTTCCTTCATCAAAATATAATCCGGCTTAAGCTGATTCAGCACGTCCAGCTCATCGGCTCTTATCTCATAATAACAAATCTGTGATTTGTCGGCTCCCTGCTGCTCCGCCAACAGTCTGGAACTGTCACGGTCAAGAATTCTAAAGATGATTCGGAGTTGCTCATTTTCAAAAGGTTTGAGACGAGAAATGGACTGCACGCCAGTGGTGGCAAGGAGCGTGCCTTTCAGTGATGGCAACTGGCTGTAATCGTCAATCCATGTCAGTTCAGGGTCACGCGGCGGATAAATGCGGTCGAAACGTATGACTGGCAAATTCAGTTTAGCTGCGACTGCTGCTACCGTTGCATGCAGTTGGGATGCAAACGGATGAGCAGCATCTATCAGCAAGCGTATGCCTTCGTCCTGACAGAACAAAAGCATTCGCTTTTGATCCATAGCTCCGTTGCAAGGGATGCCATGATGTAGCTCCACCGTCTGTTCACCGGTCTTCGTGGAATAATAGAACAGGCTGCCCGCCTCTTCCAAAACCCGCACCGCTTTACGCCCTTCTGTTGTGCCTCCTAATACCAGTATCATGAGTGAGAATCGTCTCCTTTTCTATACAGATGAGAAAAATGACTTGAATAAAGTTCCGATAATCCCTGACGGTTGCCGATGGCCTCACCCACGACAATCATGGTTGTGAGCGTCAGCTTATTATCACGGACAATAGCTGCCAGGTCGCTAAGCACCCCACGATAGATGCGCTGGTCGTTCCATGTGAGATGATAACAGGCAGCCACAGGGGTGTCCGCCGGATATTCCGTCATCAGCTCCTTTTGGACCTCATCGACAATAGCCGCACTGAGGAATATACACATCGTGCTCCGGCTACGAGCCAACAGCCGCAGTTTTTCGCGCTCGGGAACAGGCGTGCGTCCCTCCCCTCTTGTCAGGATGATAGTCTGACACCGCTCAGGGATGGTGAACTGACTTTTCAGTTCTGCCGCAGCCGCCAGAAACGACGAAATACCTGGCGTGATATGATATGACATGGCATGTCTGTCGAAAAACGCCATCTGCTCCTGAATGGCTCCGAAAATACATGGGTCACCGGTATGTAGGCGCACAATGAAACAACCACGATCGTAGAATTCCTTCATCAGCGCACACTGCTCCTCCAGATTCATACCCGCTGAAGAACGCACCACTGCCCCTTTCTTGGCACAGAGTGTTAATTCGCTTGGTACCAGACTACCGGCATATAGAATCAGGTCAGCATGTTCCAGCATACGCCTGCCACGGACTGAAATCAAATCGGGGTCGCCTGGTCCAGCACCCACGATTTCAATATGTCCGCTGTTCTTGCGTAAGAATTCATTTCCTATGGCAACAGCTGCTGTAAATAGTCCACCTTTGTATTTCGGGATGACCAGCTGACCGAATCCACTGCCCAACAAGGCAGCCGCTTCGCATACGCTTGGTGTACCCACATGTTTTGCCACCACATCACTTGGATTCGGCACCTCAACAGCTACCAGTTCCTCCGCTTTGAAAAGCCTGACAGGATAGCCATTCTTGCGTATCAGCTCCACCACCGGCTCGTTGGCTTTCACATCAATAGTACAGAATTCCCTAATGCAAGGCATCATCCCACGGGCTTCCATCCCAGAAAGAATCTGATTCAGTATTTCCTGTGGCGGCTGAGCCTGATGCGCCAGTCCAATGCCCACTATAGCCACCTTGGGTATATACTGCAAAACTTTCATTCCATCCGGACAGGGCTGTTTAAACGGAGAGACAACAATTATCAGCTCAATCCCCTGTTTTTCAGCCTCTTTCATACTGTTCACCAGCTTAACATGAGGTGGAAGCGTTTTTTCCAGATAAGCAGTTCCTTCATCATGCACTTCCAAAAGCAACGCCGTGTGCTTCCGATTGACGAAATGGAATATGCAGCCGTTCATGTCACCACCACGGACCACCACATCCCACTGGCAAGACCGTCCCAGCATGTCTAACGCCCACAGTCCGGCATTGTCGCTCTGCGTGGTAATGACGGGATTAGCACCTAAAACAGCTGCTACACGGGCAGTCAATTCATTAGCACCACCCAAATGCCCCGACAGCACAGAAACAGCATGATTTCCGGTACTATCGACACAGACCACCGCCGGGTCTATGTGCTTGTCTGTTATCAGCGGTGCGATGGTCCTCACACAGATGCCCAGTGCACCGATGAACACAAATGCGTCGTAGTCGTTCCAGCGGCTGACCATCTCCTGACGGTTCAGGATATTGGCATTCAGCTCTTTCTCAAGAGGAAAGGCAATGCGCCTGCCCTCTTCTGTTATGATGATTATTGCGGTATGCATTTCAATATATCTATAGGATTATACTCATTCAGTTGGATATGCAAAGGCGGTTGAGGAATCAGGCCCAGAGCAGCGCATGACTCGTAGAACAAATGCCGGCTTTCGGTTGTCACACTGTTCATCACGATACAGCCACTTTCGGTCAGATACTCTGCCGCTTTGCGCATGATATCTGGGAGCAGTCCGCCATGCCCTCCGATAAAAACAGCATCAGGAGGATTCATTGCTGAACAGTCGGCTGTCAGGAAGTCTCCGATATGCACGTTGATACCCAGTGCACCAAACTTACGGCTGTTTTCGTTGATGATGTTTTCACATTCCTGCCGAATCTCGAAAGCCTCAATATGAAGATGAGGAAACTGGAGTTTTGCCTCGATGCTGACGCTGCCCGTACAGAAACCGATATCCCAAAGTGTATGGCGTGAAGGCAGGTCCAACGCCTGCAATGACAACAAGCGTATCGGCATTTTCGTAATCATTCGTTCGCGGTGGTCGAGCAGCGTGAACTCCTGGTCTGGAATCCCCCACCGCAGTTGATGTGTGCCTATCAGTATCAGGCAGTTGGGAAGAGAGAAAGAAGTGTTCTTTGCCTCTTCCAACGAAAATGCTTTAACCTGCTCTTTCTCCGGATTTCCGAGATGTTCGCCCACGTACATCCTATAATTCAGATACCCGTATTCAAGCATACGGGCGGCAACAGCACCTGGCGTGTGTTCCTTGTCGGTAAGCACACCAATCTTGCCATGTCCTTCGATAATCGCTCTGTCGAACGAATGCCACGGTCTTCCCGTGAGCGACACAATGTGCATGTCGTGATAAGGGATAACCAGCCGGTGAGCAAGCAGCTGAAGAGAATTGAACGCAGGGAAAGTGCGTATTTCCGCATCAGGCATCTCACGGCAGATGGTGTTAGCAAAACCGAAAAACAGTGGGTCGCCCGAGGCGAATACAATGATTTCATCGAATTGACGATATTGTTCAAACACTGAAGAAATCGGCACAGTGATGTCAATCCACACGACAGCATCGGGCAACAAATCTGCCACCAGATCACGATGCCGCCTGCCGCCCGAGAACACCTTCCCCCGGCGGATAATCTCCTGCACCTCCTTCGGAAAATCAGGATGCGGTTTGTCGGTTATGCCAACAATTGTAAACTTCATATTATTTGATTATTGGTTTTCAGATAGTAACTTTCCCATGAATAGCTATTGTACGATTCAGATTCGTTTCTGCTTCTGACGTAAGAAAACGTCAGCTCCTATCAGTTCTACAAAGGGAAAAATTCCACAGAGGGAAAGAAAAATCATAAATCTTTAGACCGTAAATCCTACAGGTCTCTTCCAGGTTTGAGTTGACTGGCATCGTCGAAACAGAGAATCGCGTTGCAGAGCGTGGCAGCCAGGTTGCTGCCTCCCTTGCGACCGTCGATGATAAGTTTCGGAATGTGGGTAAAGGGTTTCACCCCATGTTTTGACTCTCTCACATGGACAAATCCAACCGGTGCGGCGATAATTCCGGCAGGATGCGCTTTTCCCATGCGTATGAGGTCACTCAGCTCCATCAGTGCAGTTGGCGCATTGCCGAAAGCAAACAATGCATCGGGATGCTCTTCCACAGCCAAACGGATGCCCGCCTGCGTGCGGGTGATTTGCTGACTGGCTGCCATCTCCGCCACCCGTGGGTCGTTTAGGTAGCATTTCGCCTCCACACCAAGCCGCGAGAGTGCTCCTTTACGGATGCCACTCACCACCATCGTCACATCAGTGACAATGGTTCGAAGCTTTCCTGCTTTCAGCTGTCCGAAAATCCGCTCCACCGCATGGTCATCTACTTTCAGCAAATCCTCCATCTCGAAGTCGGCTGTGGTGTGGATGGCATGGAGCAACGCCCATTTATGTCCTAGAGGGAGGTCTTTCCGCTTTAACTCACTTTCTATCGTATGGAAACTCTCCATCATGATTTGCTGACCGACCGATGCAGGTTTTTTTCTGCTATCCTGCTGACCATATTTCGACCGATAGCCACGCGGGGTGATAATACGTCCGGTTGTATCGACGTAGCTTTGTGAGTTACCGATAATCAGAACCGTGAACATATCCACCTCTTCGGGATTGAGTGTTTCAAGTGTGCAGACCCTGACACTCTCCCCTTCCCTGCCCGCCTGACGGACGACTCCCACAGGTGTCTGCGGCGAACGTCCTTCCTGAAAGAAGAGTTCTATCAGGCGATAGAGCTGCCAATATCGTTCATGCGACTTGGGATTATATACAGCAGTGACAAAATCAGCAGCCGCGGCTGCTCTGATTCTTTTTTCTATGAGTTCCCAGGGGGTCATCAAATCGGAAAGGGAGATGGTGCATAGGTCATGCCCGATAGGAGCACCCAGCAATGAGGCGGCTTTCTGGAAAGCAGAGATCCCTGGGAGCACCGAAAGCTCCACTTTGCAATTCAACTCTTCACACATCTCGTACATCAGTGGTGCCATGCCGTATATGCCGGCATCACCCGAGGAGATAACCACAACGTTTTTTCCCTCCGCAGCCAGCTCCAGTGCCTGACATGCGCGCTCACGCTCACGCTTCATGCCCGTATCAACACATTCACACTGCCCGCTGATAAACTGCCGGACATATTGGAAATAGGGTTTATAGCCTACCACCACGTCTGCATCTCTCAAAGCATCGGCAACTGCCGGCGTGATGTCTTTTTCGCTGCCCGGCCCGATGCCGGCTATGATGATTCTGCTCATTGTATTTAAAGGGAGTTAATTCTTTGAAAGGGAGTTTATTTTTCAAATGGAAGTTATATCCCTTCGGGATAGGGAGTTAATTCTCCGAATGGGAGTTAAAATTGCATTTAAGAAGTTCAATACCTGCGGAATAGTCAGAGTATTCAGATTAATCGGATTACTCAGAATATTCAGACTAACCAACTAAAAACCAAAAACCAAAAACTAAAAACTAAGAACTAATAACTACCGTCTGAACTTGATTCTTACTCCTGCCACAATCATACGTCCTGGGGAGAAAAGCGCATATTTACGGAGGGAGGAATCGATTCGGGAATCCGTCTTGTCGAAAATGTTGTCGATGCCGATGCTAGGCTCGATAATTGCCCATCTGAGATAGTGGAAAGAATGGGTGGTGTGAAGGTTCCAGATGCCGAACCCGGGTGCGTTCTCGTAGGCGTTATAGTAAGTCTTCGACTGAAAGCGTCCGTTTAAGTTGACATTCAGCGCATAGTGCCGCCAGGCATGATGGTAGTTGGCAGCGAGGGTGGCGGTGTTACGGATGCTGCGGTCGAGCACTTCCCATTTGCCGGCTGATTTGGTCCGGGCGTAGGTGTAGGCGTAGTTGGCGGAGAGGCTGAATCCTGGAAACAGGTTGGCTGACACGTTCAGCAGAAGCCCTTCCACCCGTCCTTTGTCGCTGTTACGATAGAGCGAATAACGCTCTAATTTTGATGCCTCGTCAGTGTTCATCTCAGGAAACTCCTGCTGGAGCAGGGCAAGAGACTGCTCATCTACAGGCAAATCCTGACGTATCACCATGTCGCTGATATTGTTGACATAGCCGGTGAGGCTGACTGCCAGCTGATTGGTGCGGTATTCGGCATTAAGTGCCCAGTACTGGCTTTTCTCCGGGTTCAGTTTCTGGCTGCCGAAGATAATCTGCGGCTTGCCGCGGTTCACGGAGTAATAATGATAATACAGCTCGTCGAGCCCCGGCGCACGGAATCCCGCCGAATAGGTGGCACGGAAATTAAACAGTCCAGGAGAGTACATCAGTGTGGCTTTGGGTGTGAACTGGCTATGGAACTGGCGGTGGTAGTCGTAGCGGGCTCCCACAGTCGCGTTAAGTTGTTCTGTCAGCTTCATCTCATGCTGTGCGTAGGCGGCGAGGATATAGGTGTGCTGGTCGATATTGCCCGATGATGCCTGCAACTGGTCGCGTCGCCAGTCGGCACCGATGACGGTTGTGGACCGGCTTGTCAGACCTAATATGCCTTTGAGCTGTCCTTCCAAAGTCCGCTGTTTTTTCGACTGCACGTAGTCCCCCACCTTGTTGTTTTTGGTCTCGACATCATATTCACGCCCATACTTAAAGTTGTCGGCAGTGAAATCCGCCTGCAGCGAATGGCGGCTGTTGAATTTATAGATGCCACCCACATTCCAGCGGAGCCCACGATAGCGCATCTCATAGTCAGTGCCTCCCGAAATATCGGGATTGGTGTTCGGGCGGTCGGTGATTTTCGCAGAGTAGTTAATACCGGCATTGAATGCCAGTCGTTTGCCGGGCGAATAGGTGAACCGCTGGCTAAGCAGGTCGGATCGGTAACCAGTGAAGAGGGGAGCGAGCGTTGGCTGGGTCTCCGTGTCCGAGCCTTTCACATATTCCATCCGGCTGTTCTGATAGCTGTCGGCACGGTCATGGGAATAGGATGTGTAGGATCCGAATCCATGAGCATATATGTCAAGGTTGACGGATTCGGTTAACTGTCCTTTTCCTGAGATACGAGTGTCACTTGTGACGCTGATGAGATTCTGCGTCGGCTGGTCGGTGATGATATTGATGACCCCTGCAATGGCATCGCTGCCATAGAGCGACGATGCTGCCCCGTCAAGCACCTCAATCCGTTTCACCCTCGCCATGTTGATGCGGTTGAGGTCGATGTTGCTGGAGATGTCGCCCGACAACTTCTGTCCGTTGATAAGAATGAGGATATATTTGTTGCCCAGTCCGTTGAGCCTAAGGAACGAACCCATGGAATTGGGTGCCATCGACACCTGTGGGAGCAGGCGGGTGAGTGCACCGTCGAAGGTGGTGATTCCCTGTTCAGCAATTTCCTGACCCGACAGCATCCTGACGGGTGTAGCAGTGGATTTCAGCCGCTGATGATGTCCTGAACCGGTCACGACAATCGGGTTCAGGTTATAGATACGTTCAAGCGCTGCCGAATCGGCAACCTGCGTTTGATGAATCTGTGCGTATGCATCAACGGCAGCCAATGCCAGCACACCAGATAATGCTATATAAGAATACTTCAAATCAAATCCTTTCATTAAGCAACAGTAAAAACACGGTAATACTCACCGGCAAGAAAAAAAGGTTCTGCCGGTGAGTACGCAAAATGATAAAAAATGGTATGATAATGGTATGGGGAAAAAATTATTCTTCAGGATACATGGAGTGATACAGATCCTCGTCTTCCACTGCGTTCTTGGTGTGTGCCATGTAGAGGGCACGCACTTCCGGGTATTCGAGCAGACCTTTCACAAGACCGTTGCCTGTGTCGGTGTAACTTTGCTTGTCGATCGTGTAGCCTAAATGCGAGAAGTACATTTTCCAGCTGGTGTCTTCCACCTCGCCTTCATCGTTCACCTCGAATCCATTGTCCCATGCGTCGTCGTCGCCAGCCATGTCGTTGTGGGCGTGGTCGCCGGCAATCGACATCAGCGGTGCGCAATATACGTTGCCAGAATTCAGACCAGCCTCCACCATGCGGTCGTGTACCTGCACCTTGAAATTATCCATCATGTCAACAGTTCCCACGAAATAATTGGGGTGGAAAGCCTTGAGAGCCTCCTCCAGCTGTGTGTAGCGCACGTTGGCCTTGTATGTGTCGTATTTGTCGGGGTTTCCATGTCCCATGAAGAGCATAGCACCTTTCTCTGCGTATGGACGGAATTGCTTGTTGAGCACAACGGCCAGCTTATTCACATCCTCTGGCATCGCCATGAGCGGAGTACCGATTCTGATTTTCACCTGGGAGAGATATTTATCGTCGATGTCGGCAGTGGCGTTGTTGGCGAACTTCTTCACTGCATTCAGCACATTGCCGTATTCCTCACCGGGGATGACCTGCATGGACTGAACGATGATTTCACTGTACTGCACTTTACCCATGGCCTGAAGCCAGTAGCTTGGCTCATAGAAATCGCGTGATGCAGTGTTCTCTGCAGCCCTTGCGCGGTTGATGCAGATGATGGATGAGAACGACATGAACACGTCGTAGTCGGGGAAGTTCTTCTCATACTCTGACTTGGTGAGATCGAAGGCATCGTAAGCCTGCTGCCAGGTGGAGCCGAACATCACGAGCAGGATGGCCTTGTTGTGCTTCTTGCCTTTCTGCACAGCCTTATCCACTTCCTGCTGATAGCGTTCCATGTTGGAGATGTTGTCGTCATCGTCGCTGCATGCGGTGAAGCAGGCAGCCGCCACGATTGCCATCATGGCAATCATCAAGAATTTAATCTTCTTCATTGTCTTGTCTGTTTTTAATGTTTGACTTATTTTGTTTGAATCTGATATTCTTTCCTTGCTGGAACCGCACCGTCAAGCCCACATAGAAGGTGGTGCCGGGGGTGGTGGTGCCCAGATGCAGGCCGTGGGGAGTGCGGTCCACATAGTTGAAGATATTATCCACGCCTGCCTCCACGCGGTAGGTGGTCTTTTTCGACTGGCCCAGCGTGTGGGTGGTTGCAAGGCGCCAGATCTGATACCCTTTGCCGTTGCCGTCCACCTGATAATACCGCTTGCTCGACATCCGTGCGTATATGCCGGCTCCCAGCTGATAGGAGGGGCAGAAGCGGTGGTCCCACGTGACAAACAGGTTGCCTTTATGATACGCCATGCCGTCGATGACCACGCGGTTGAGCCGCTCATGGTCTGCGTCATAGACGTGCGCCTTCGTGTCGAGATAGCTGTAGCCCAGTCCTGCCGTCCATTCGCCTCTCACGTAGCGGACACTGAGGTCGAGTCCGCATGTGCGCGCGTCTTCCATGTTCTCATAGCGCCGCACTTTGTTGAGCATCTCGCCGTACTGCATGAGATAAGCCTCGGGAGCCTCCGTCTTGGGCACGGTCACGAGGGTGATCATGTTGTCGAGGCGGTTGAGATAGCCGGTGAGGGTGATGTTAAGTCCGCCGTTGGTGTATTCGCCGCCCAGCGACCAGAAATTGGATGTCTGGGGGTCGAGGTTCCTGTTTCCAAGATACATGATGATGGAGTTCATCTCACGGATATAGCGGTAGTTCATCTCTTTGAGCGTGGGGGTCTTGAATCCCTGGCTCCATGAGCCTCTGACGCGGAAGTCGCCTGCGCTGACCATCGTCGATAATTTTGGTGTAAGCTTCCACCCGAATCCCTCATTGCGGTTGAGGCGCAGTCCGCCGGTGAGCTGCAGCCATCTGAGCGGTGCCCATTCGTCCTGCACGTAGAGAGCCTCGGTGTTGTCGTCGGCTGTCCCTCCGGCGATGCTGGTGGGTGCTTTCAGGTGGTCATACTGTGCTTCCAGCCCTGCGCTGAGCCGCTGGCTGTAAGGGAGTGCGAACACGCCTTTAAGATGTGCCATCGTGCGCTGCTGGTTGCTCTGCAGCTGCTTCTGTCCTTTGAAATAGGGGTAGTCGAGGATGAAATTGCCGTTTTCGTCGAATCCCTCCGCAAGGGTGGTGTTGGTGAAGGCATGATAATAGGCATGCTTGTTCCAGTCGATGTCGAGGGTGATGATGTCGCCTCTGCCTGTGGTCCATTTGCCGCCAGCCGACGCCGATGCGTTGCGGTATTTCAGGTCGAAGGTCTTCACGTCGTATTTGGCGTATTTCCCTTTCGGGCGGTAGATGCCTTTGCCGTAGATGGATCCGGCGGCATAGAACTCCCAGTTTTTATTGGGTGTGAAGGTGAGCATCTCCGACACCTGCCAGCTGGTGTGCTTGTTGACGGTCTTGCTGCGTGAGTCAGTCACGGGTGCCGCCGACGAGGGGGTATATTCGGTGGCGGTGTTCTGCCATCCGTCGGAATGCTGCAGCTGGAAATTGGTGAGACTCCGCCATTTGCCGCTTGCCAGTCCGATGCTGTTATGCTGGCGCAGGTCGTTATGGGAGCCGTAGCGGGTGGAGTTCTCAAGGAGGATGCCTCCCTCATGTTTTTTCGTGATGATATTGATGACACCCGCCATCGCATCGCTGCCATAGAGTGCTGACGACGCCCCCTTCACGATTTCTATCCGTTCGATATTTCGGGGGTCGATGAGGGAGAGGTCGTTCTCTCCGCCCACGTCACCATGAATGCGTTTGCCGTCGATAAGCACCAGGATATAGTTGTTGCCCAGCCCGTTAAGCTGCATCTGCGAGCCCATGTCCCCCTCGTTGAAGGCGAATGAGGCAGAAAGGCCGCCCAGAATCTCTTCGATTGAGCTGCCGCCATATCGCTGTAACATTTTGCTGGTGATGACTTCTGTCTGAACAGGCACGTTCTTCAGAAGGTGCTGAGTACCGGTTGCCGTGACCACCACTTCCTGCAAGGTGTCAGTAAGTTGGGGGTTCTGAGCCATCACCTGACTGGTCAGGCACATCAGTGCGAGCCACAGTCTGAATCCAGGCTTCATAAATAACGGTTCATAGCCGCATAGTCCTGTGCGGCGGTTGATAAAAAAATGAGTTACAGGCAGGTCTTCTGGCTTCCCCTGGTCAGTCCGCCTTCCCGGCCCATAAGCGGATATGCTGGACATATCCTTTGGCCAGTGGCGTTTATTTGGACTGACATGGAAAAAGGGGTCACAGCAGCAGGTACTGCTCCAGACTTTCACTGGATTCCCTTGCATCGGAAAATTAAAAAATCCCGATTACCATGTTCTCATGTGCAAAGTTACGAATAAACGAGTACAAAATCAAAAAAAAGTTATATTTTTTTGATTTTGTCGAGCGATAGTAACGTCAGCGGAGTCAAAGTTACGAAAATTTCGATTAAGTGAGAACAAAAAGAATTTATTTTTTTGTCGAACGAGAGAAATATATTCAATAAGCGAGTACAAAAGTAAATAGATTTTTTGATCCTCACATTGCTCTATCATATTCAGGACGACAAAGCATAAAATGTCCTAACATAGCAAAGTCATTCTTTTGCGTTTGTAATTCTTTTAATATATTTTTTATAGACAACACTTTTCTATCTGGGATGGTATCATCACACATATTCTCCAATTGGCTGATATATTTTTCCGCCTCCTCATAACGTTCCAACTTCATTAGGCAGCGAGTTTTTATATAAAGTGCTTCTTTGCAGTGATGCAAAGCAAGAACCTTGTCAATAAACATGAGAGATTTCTCATATTCTTTTGCATAAAGATATAATAGAGATACTAAAAACTGAGAAGTCCAATGATTTATTTCTACAGGTATTGTAACATCTTTAACACAACCAAATAGTTCTTCATCACATCTTACTGTATCAAGAAATCTTTTTGCCAAATGCATAGCACACTTTACATCTCCTTTAACAGCATATTTTTGTGTAAACAAAAGATATTGGCGAGCTGCACCATCATAATCATTTTTGTTAATGAATTGATAGGCAATCTTACCAAATTCCATTTCAGTTTGTATCATTCTTTCATCGTTATATTCGTTAGCAAAATTTATCACCTCACGGTTCGTATATGCGTATAGCGGAATAATTGGAGCTGAAAGAAATAATCCATCAAGCGACCTTACACGACTAAGTGCCACATAGAGTTGGCCAGAAGCAAACATACCACGTCTAAGATCAAGATACATTTTATCAAAACTCATACCTTGACTTTTATGAATGGTTATAGCCCATGCCAATCTGAGAGGAAATTGAGAATATGTTCCAGTCTGTTCTTTATGCATCTTATGTGATGTCTTATCATAAACATAAGAATATGAGTCCCAAGAACAAACTGGTACGACATAAGTATTTCCGTTTTCCATTGTTACCTGAATTTCATCAGAAGCGAGCTTGCTCACGGTTGCAATAGTGCCATTCGCCCAACGTTTTTCAATATCATTGCGCGTAAACATCACCTGTGCACCGACTTTCAATTTTAAAGACATATCAGCAGGAAAACGTTTTTCTTCAAATTTTCCATTAACAATGCCCTTATATTCAAACTCTTCCGAATTTATTTCTGAGAGACGCTTCTGATTGATGCTGTCTGCTATCTTATTGATAGACGTTAGCGTTATCACATTCCCATCATCCTCAGAAGGAGCACAAACACGTCTGTTCAGACATTTAAAATCTTCCGATGTGGCTTTGTTAAGTCTAACATGATCAAGAACATGAAGAAATTGTTCATCTTCCTGCCTGTAAATCTGCTGAAACTCAATTTTCACAAGACGCATTCGTCTTATGACATTTGCTTTGTAGAAAAAGAAATCATTCGTTTTATACAAATCTGTTAATAGTTCACGTTCCGCTCCAGACTTGACAATTGGTGGCAGTTGAAACATATCACCAACAAACACAATTTGTTTGCCCCCAAACGGTAAGTTTGAATGTAGAATTCTACGCATTGTCAAATCAATAGCATCAATGACATCACACCTAACCATAGACACTTCATCAATAATGATTGTGTCAGTATGAAGGAGTGAAAGAATATTTGTTCCCCCCATAGTTCCGAATGTTCCCGGAGTACATACTTCCATAGGAAGTCCAAAAAAAGAATGAATGGTTTCACCACCAACCATGATTGCTGCAATTCCAGTAGGTGCAAGTGTCAGGAATTGCTTGTTTGAGTTTTTCCGTATCTCACGTATGAATGTGGTCTTACCCGTCCCGGCTCTTCCTGTAAGGAAAAAACTGGAGTTTGTTTTTGTTATCAGTTCTCTGGCAAGACATTGTTGCTTATTTGGGGTGTTGATGGATTTTCCTTTTGTGTTTTCCATGTTTTTCCTTCTTAGATTCCCACCAAATAATTTAGCAGCGTCAATTTCGAGGTGGTTTCGCAAAATGACGCTGCAAAGTTAATTGGTTTTATGACAGACAACAAGAAAAACGATGACAAGAATGGTACCTTATTATTTGGAACCGTTATGCTTTTGATAATTGGCGAAAATCTGGTGTATAATTCAAGTTTCTGAAGTTATTATTTATTGTTTTACAACACATTATCAGTTGTGCTATGGCAATCACACCGGATGGCTTTTTGTTAAGCGAAGCGTTTTTTGAAGAACGAAGTTCTACTTTTTGT
>JAEEOB010000027.1 GCA_016284045.1 Bacteroidaceae bacterium | reverse complement strand
GAATTCAAAAACTTCACCATGCCGCAGGATGAGGAATACGACAACACAGGCGCTCCCGGAAAGCTCCGCCTCGACGGCATGGTATCCTTCAGCTACACCAACGACTGACAAGCTGACATCCTTCTTTCTCAACTCTCCATGAGCAAGACAAACGTCTCTTCTTCTCGTCTTCTCTTCTTTATCCCAATCTTAACATCTTTTTTAAGGGTGGTTCTATAAATTAGCTTCAGACGATTTACAGTTTATTAGCGAGTAGATTTGTTCTTGCTGCCGCAGAAGCATAGCGAGCTATGGTTCAAGGCAAAAGGACAAAGATGCCGCTAAGAAACGTAAAGCGTCGAAGCACAATAGAGCACCCATGAAATAATAAAAAACTAATTTATAGAAGAACCCTTTATTGTTTTACAACACATTGTCAGTTATGTTCTGGCAATCACACCAGATGGCTTTTTGCTAAGCGAAGCGTTTTTTTATCTTTTTTTGTTGATTTGTAGTTGACAAAATTGTAAAAAGAGAGCCGTTCTGTTAGTTAAAAAAACAAAAAAAGTCTTGTTTGTGAGGTTACAGAATAATGATATTTTTCGTAAATTTGAATGTTGATTATTTGTATCACTTAAACTTTTTTATCATGTCAAAAACAGTTGATATTCAGATTGAGAAAAGCCGTAACTTGCTGAATGGTTTGAAGAAACATCTTAACGAGACTGGCGATAAAGCAATCTCTTCCGAAGAGCTTCTAGCTACTGCCTCTGAATTGAATGAGCTTCAGGCACGCAGCAAAGAGGTCGATGCCTTACGTGAAGATCTGAACGATAAGGTGAAGGATGTGAACCACAGACTTGACGAGATGAAGCAACGCTATGCCGTTCAGAAGAAAATCATAAAGGGACGTTACCCCATGGACCGTTGGGCTGACTACGGAGTGCCCGACAAACGGTGAGAATCCTCACGCTGAATGGCTGAGAATGGAGACGGAATAATCTTCTAAGGCTCAGAAAAATCATCACCCGCGAATGGCATGATACATGTGATTTCGCGGGTGATGATTTAAATCCTAAACTCACGTAATGATAGCATCATCTGGATATGGTCTCAGCGGACAAGGTATTTTTTCCCGTTCTGAAGAAAAATCCCGTGGGCAGAAGACGGGTTCACCCGTATGCCCGCAAGGTTATAGGCTGGGGCATCAGGGAATTGCTGAGCATACGATTTCTCGTCGTTCATTGTTTCCAGCAATGAGGTGGCCTCGCTGGTGAAATGCCACTGGTCGAACTCCACGCCCCCCTCAAGCATGAACACCAAGTGATGAAGACCGGAAACCTCACATGGAACCTCCACGTCGGCCCATTCGTCGCTGTCTGATTGAATCGTGGCGACGGCATCCGTGTCGGGGCTGTCCAGATGGACGGTAAGCGTACCCTTTCCACGAAGCCGTGCAGACACCTTCGTGCTCTTGGTTCCGAATGCCACCTTCCTCACCAGGATGATGCTGCGCTCAGGCATGCCATGACGGACGAATGCCTTGCCGGCTTTCACTGTCATGTTGCCCGGTTCTGCACCTTCCATAAACGCCACCCCTTCTGTGGCGGCGGCAGTCTCTGCCTGCTGAGTGATATACGGGTTGAGCGACTTGATCTGTCTCACGCCCTGCTTGTCCACCGTGGCGGGATAGATATGCACGTTCTGCTCATCCACTTCGATGTCAGCTACCATCAGGCTGCGGAAACCGCCGTCCAGGCCCATGTCGTCCTGAAGCATCTCTGTGTGGTATATCACGTACCATTTACCATTGTATTTATGCAGATGCGTGTGGTTGTTCGTGTAGGTGAATCCTTTGAAGTCGCCGGCGTTCTTCAGGTAGTTGTTGCCATACACCCATGAGGTGGAGTCGAGAGGGGTGGACGACACCATGTAACCCATGCAGCAGGCAGTTGGGATCTCGTCCGACAGGGTCCAGTCGGAGTGGTCCTCCCAGTCTATGTTATAAGTATAGACATACTTGCCGCCGATGTAATTCATCTCGTTAGCCTCGAAATGGTGCTGAGGATGGGGGTTGATTATCTCGCTGTCAATCGAAATCATGTCTTTGCCTAAACGGACGATACGGCCTGCAGCTCCGCCGAAGGCAAGCCATCCCACACCGTTGTCGTCGATGACGGCACCTGGGTCGAACGGGGTTTTGCAGCCGTTCAAACCAGGGGTGTTGGCGTCAACCAGGCTTTTCTTGAGCGGGGATGTCCAAGGACCGACTGGCGAGGTGGAGGTCAGCACGGCAGTACCGAATCCGCCGTTCGAGAAATACAGGTAGAAATGGGTCTTACCGTCTTCCTCCTCCCGCGACACGATGGAGGGTGCCCATGAGTTGATGATCCATGGGGCAATCTTGCCTACGGGAATCGTGCCGTGATAGGTCCAGTTAGCCATGTCGTCGGTAGAAATCATGGCGAGGGTCTTGATTTTCTCGTAGCTGTTCTTATCTGCCTGCTCATATTGCTGGCTGTCGTTCGTGCCATACACATAGAGCCGCCCTTCGTATTCCACGGCTGTGGGGTCGGCTATGAACATGTGATCGATGAGCGGGTTGCCGTAGCCGTTTTTGAGTTTGGGAGAGTGGGGGATGACCGTCTCGTTCACGTTGTTGATTGCGTTACAGATACTGTCGTATTTCTCGCTCTGCTCTGAGCAAACGTAGGTCAGGCGAAGGTTGTGGAAGCAGTTCCAGAATCCTGCCTCGGAGCAGTCGAACTCAATCTTCAGGCGGTGGTCCTTCACGATGGCCTCTACCACATTGTTGTAAAGACCGAGATTGAAATATTGCAGCGCGACATCTGCATTGTTCGGCACATAATAGTCGGTCCCTTTGTAGCCCGTCTTCAAGCTCGTGGGGCCGCATGCGAACACATTCTGCACAGTCGTCTCCATCTCGTTCAGGCGGAGTTTCGTCTTGGCCTTATATGTGGGCAGGCCGTTTCCGTCCTTCCATTCCTGCTCTGCGTCTTCCCAGTTCCAGTGGCAGAACTGGAATCCCTGGACCTCCAGCTTATAGATGCCGTTCTCAACATTGGTGACCACTTGCTCGGCTTTCCAGTCCATCCACCATTTTTCCATGATGTGTTTCTGGATATTGATGTCGTATGAGCCTTTTGTGGCTGTCCAGCCGCCGTTCTGGTCGAAGCCGCCGTTCACCAGAAGTGAGGTCACGTCGGTGCCGTCTTCTGTGGCGTTGGCTGAAGACGCAAACAGGACGACCGCCGACATAACACATACTAAATGTAAGAGTTTTTTCTTCATTTTTTCGTTTTGTTTTGGTTTGCTTACGACAAAGTTAGCTGTCTTTATGTGTTATCGGTGGTAATCATGAAGAAAAAAATGGAAAAAATGGGTATTTACCAGTTTTTACGCTTAAAAAACACAGCTGCTTCCAGTTTCTTGCTGTTGATTCATGCCGTTGCTATATTTTTTTCCGCCAATCAATAATGTTGTGTGTTATACACCGCATCGTGCAGTTTTTTGTAGTATGAGGCGGAATTCAGATAACTCTGATATACTTTCTTGTATTCTTGCGGCACGCCCTTGCCGTTATACACCTCTTTGAAATTGGTGCCTTTGCCGTACTCATCATTGTTGATGTAGGTGTCAGAGATGGGGCATTTTTTGACAATGGTCTTGAAGGGTTTGCCGTTGTTGAGATAAAAGCGGTATTCCCATGCCATGTCATCCTCGTCCCAGGGGTTATAAGCATAAATGAGTTCGATGTTACCTTTTTTGTCGTACAGGTATTCCTCGTAATAATTGCGCACCGCGAAGTTATAGCCAACCGTCACGAAGTCTATGCGGCAGGGAGGGAATATCACGTCCTCGCCGTAGCCATCCTCCACAACCTGGTAGATATGCACATCCTCCTCGTGAGGGCCGGTTCCCGGATAGTTCTCCTTGATTTTCACCTCGAAATATTTCGGGAAAGGATAGTCAAGACTCCCTTTCTCCATCTCGTCGATACGTGCTTTCACCGCCTTATAATGCGTGCGGATCTGCTCAACGGCATCCTGTGCCACGACAAGCTGGGCGAGCATGCCAAATATGGCGAAAACAATTATTTTTCTCATGATGTTTTTTGTTTTTAGTTTATAGTTTATAGTTTATAGTTTATAGTTTATAGTTTATTCAACTTTTGCAAGTATTTGAAAATGCTGATAATTATTAAGTTCTGTTTATTTTTTTGAGTAATCCTAATATCGATTTATCATTTGCAAAACTATCCTCCACGAGCCTCAGGCTCGTTAACTCCTTTTTTAACTTCCGAACCACTTGCATAAATCTTACATCTTACATAATTCAAGTTTCTGAAGTTATTATTTATTGTTTTACAACACATTATCAGTTGTGCTATGGCAATCACACCGGATGGCTTTTTGTTAAGCGAAGCGTTTTTTGAAGAACGAAGTTCTACTTTTTGT
>JAEEOB010000207.1 GCA_016284045.1 Bacteroidaceae bacterium | reverse complement strand
CTGTTACTTTGGCGTCCTTTTGGGGCTTGGTCTTCAAATTCGTATCCAAGATTTCTCCGATGGCAAAATAGTAGAATATAGGGCGTTCTTCTGCATGGTCTCTTTCCAGCTCTTCCAAAAGTTCATCGAACTCATGGCAGTCATAACGCTTCTGCAAGTTTTTAACAGTCTTTTTAATAATAGGTATGAGGTTGTTGTCTATACAAGTTACGTCGAGGAACCATGAGTTATTATAATCATGGAAATGAATTTTCAGAACAGACCGTGTGGCACACATGAATTCATTGAATGCCTCCATATCCATGCCTTCGGCATCTCGGTGTTCAGTCATCCATGCTTCAACATTCTTGTCTGTAAGACGATTCATGTAATGCTCAGAGCCTTGGCGTATTTCCACTTTCTTTTCTCCACGAAGTATCGCTTCTGCAAACTCCCTGCGCATAATCAGGTCCAAAACTTCGATTGGTTTGCACTGAGGTGCATTGTACTTCTCCATAAACTCATCCTCTGCAGCAAAATATTGCTCGTCGGTCATTGAATCATATTTGCTCATAACATCAATGTTTTAGTTGTACTTTATTCTTATTAAAATGTACTGCAAAATAAAAAACGAGATAGTCTCAAAACATGGGACAGCCTCTGGGAAGTATTATTAAAGTTATATTCTTTAAGTTACATCACAGCTGTCAGTTCTTGCGTAATGAAGTAAGTTTCTGACCATTGTAAGTCCAATACTCATTACCATTTACAGTCGTAAGATTCTTTCCGCCATATTGATTCAAATATTTCTTGGCGAAATATGAACTGCGCCCTTCTTCTCCTCTGCATTCAAACATATTTCCACCAATGTATTTTGCGGTTATAGGCTCATTCGTTACATTGTCTTTAATTTCATTCCCACATCCGTCAGTAAGAATAACGTTATACTCAACATCCTGATCAGGAAATACTAAATCCAAATCCAAACGCGGTTTCCTTGTTAAGAGAGTCGTTGTATCTTCATCGGTAGAGTTCTCTTCTTTTTTAATGATGACATTGTTGCAATAACAAATCTTAGCCAAAACCCTTATTTGGGTATCGGCATCTTCTGCACCATAAGCGTCTGCAATAAGATCATGGTCCATCGACTGAACTGCAAACTTGATGTTTCTTCTACGGACTCCATAAACAAATTCTTTACCAGCAGGGATTTTGTTGTCTTCAAGTTCCTTGTTTATCTGCCTACTGTTTTCCATCTCATAGATCTCTTTGCACAGTATTTCACGAATCCTGTCATCTGTGTGCGATTTATAAGGGAAGATAAAAACATCATAAAGAACCGAAGTAACGGGAATGCCTGTTCTACTTTCCTGACGTATTCTGCCAAGAGCCTCCTTTTTTATTATTTCATCGGTAACATTATCAATGTTTCCACGAAAGCCGGTCTCACCAATTTTAACCCACTCTCCGGCTTCGCGGGACAGGACTTCATCTTTGAAGTATTTGTCCTCACATTGTTCTGGACCAAAAACATAAACAATTGTGTAATCAAAATCTGTTTTCATATTATTATTGTTTTAGATTGATAAATGCGTTCAAACACAAAAGGCGAAGACCTTCGCCATACGCCTCGTGGTTCACCACAAACCATATCGCGCCCTATGGGTGCAGCTCCATTAATTAACATTTGCTCTTTCTCGTGGTGGTGATAGTGAGGCTATAGAGCCAACTATGTCTTGCCTTCCTTTTAGATTGTGGTTGCGAAGATACAAATAATTATATAATTAGTCGCTTTATTTTTGTTTTTTTTCATTTTTATCTTCTTTTATGGTTCTTTTTCTATCAGTTTTACGCCTATTGTCTCAAATCGTGGGACATGCGGATAATATCTTCAAAGGATTGTTTTTCTTGTCTTTTACTTGCACGTCTCACAGAAATTGCTTATCTTCGCAGTGTAAAGATGTCGCTGGGATGTCGCGAAGACTTGGTTTACCAAAGAATTTAAAACCGGCCTTTTTGACAAAAGTAACCGGGCTTTAGTTCGCTTTCTTTTTATTGTTAATTGCAGTCTTCTCCTTTAGAGTACATTTCGGTAGACTCCCAATGCATCAGTCCAATCTCCTCGGCCAGCCATTGAGGAGAAAGGACTATGACATGAGTACCATAGCTCATATGATGGGAAACGAAATCGGGAGTGGGACGAAGGAACAGCTCAACGTCGGTGTAGTCAAGTATTCTTTGACAACTGATATTTCTTTTAACTCCTTCTCTTTCAGTATGTTAATTATATGATAACTGATAGTTTGCTTCGAGGTGGCAAAAAGTTCTGCCATCTGTTGCTGGTTCAGCCAAATCTTACCATCCTTGGCATAGAGTGCTACCGATGCACGTCCGTCTGCGGTACGGTAAATGATAATAATCTGTTGTTCGTCCATACCCTGATAAATGATAAACTCCAATTCACGTTCATAATTATATTCCCCTCTCTGCCCAGTCTCCACGGTCAAGACTGCGGTAGCCGATGGCCTCGGCGATGTGCATAGATTCCACCTTTTCGCTGCCGGCGAGGTCGGCGATGGTGCGGGCAACCTTGAGGATGCGGGTGTAGGCGCGGGCAGATAGCTTGAGGCGTTCCATGGCCATGCGGAGCATGTCGAGGCTGGCGGCGTCGGGTTCGGCGTAGTCGTGGAGCATCTTCTCGGTCATCTGGGCGTTGCAGTGGACCCTCCCCTGTCCGCCCTGTTTAGGTAGAGTGCTGAAGCGTTCGGTCTGGATTTGTCTTGCCCTGATGACGCGCTCGCGGATGGCCGATGACGGTTCGCCGGGCTGCATCTGACTGAGCTGGGCGAAGGGCACGGCCTGAATCTCGCAGTGGATGTCGATGCGGTCGAGGAGAGGACCGCTGATCTTCGAAAGATAGCGGCTGATCTGGCCGGGAGTGCACACGCAGTGGTGGGTGGGGTCGCCGTAATACCCGCAGGGACAGGGGTTCATGGAGGCGATGAGCATGAACGAACAAGGGTATTCCACCGTGTATTGTGCACGCGTGATGGTGATGGTGCGGTCTTCGAGAGGCTGCCGGAGAATTTCCAGAGTGGCGCGATTGAATTCAGTTAGTTCGTCAAGAAAGAGCACGCCGT
>JAEEOB010000206.1 GCA_016284045.1 Bacteroidaceae bacterium | reverse complement strand
TATGGCGCTTCTTACCACAACATAACACCAATATCATAAAAATGGTGGCATAGAGATAAAATGAATCTTAGGCCACCATTACGAGAAAAGAATAAGAGGATGTGCCTATTTTGACACACCCTCTCTTTATGTTTTTTTGATGTTTCTGATGCTGTGGGAAACATTAGAATTCTCCTCCGGGACCTCCGAAACCGCCTCCGGGACCTCCTCCGAATCCGCCGTCGGGTCCTCCAATGGGAGTTCCTACGGGCATGTTGCCAGGATTTCCGACAGACCTGCCTTCTCCACGTCCGCCTCTTCCTCCGCGGTCGTTATTGTTGTTGCGGTTACGGTTTCGTCCGCCAAACATATTGAATCGGTAGATGAAATGAGCCATCACATAGGAATAGATGGCGTTGGTCTCTGTGTCGCGGCGCATAGTGGCGTTGATGGTACGGCTGATGTTGCTGCGCTTGCTCAGGATGTCGTATGCCTGAAGAGATACGGTTGCCGCCTTGCCTTTCAGGAAGCGGTAGGACACCTGTGCGTTCCAAATCAGCTCGTTCGTGTTCATGTCGGCACTGGCATAACCGCGGCGGCTGTTCATGCTCATGTTCGTGGAGAATCCGAAGCCGTTCTCCATGTTCAGGTTATAGGATGCTCCATAGGAGAAGTCGTAGGTGCTGCGGTTGTTGGTGGGTACGAGCACACTCTTCTGGTTATTGTAGTTGATGTTTCCCTGGAGGCTCACGTCCCAGTAGTCGGAGCGGTAATTCAGCCGGATGCTCTCTCCGAGAGAGAAGTTCTTCACCTTATTGCGCAACGACTGGTTCTGCTGATAGATATAGCCGATGTTGTTGCGGTAGCTTGACGACGTGGATGTGTTGAGTGTGAAATTATCGACGAAAATGGGTCGGTTCCATCCAAAATTACCGTTAATGCTCCAGTTCCCGTTCACGTTCGTAGGCTGAGTGATACGTCCACCGGTCTCCTCATTGTATTGTGTCCGGCTCTCGATGGCGTTGAGTGTGTTCTGGAACGAGAGTCTTGCCACAAAGCTCTGCATAGTGTTGGAGAGGTAGTTGTTCCAGTCGATGTTGATGTTGTTGTTGAACGATGGTGAAAGCCCCGGGTTACCCATTCTGATGTTAAGCGGGTTGGAGTTGTCGGTCATGTTGAAGAGGTCGGTGATGCTCGGCTGCTGTGTCTGTCCGCGGTAACGGATACGCAGTGTGTGCTGTCTGTTGAATCTGTATCTGAAGTTCAGAGTGGGTGACACCCGAATGTAATTTCTCGTTGCGGTGGTGTCGAGTGCCTGATAATTGTATTCCATGCGCTGCCTCTGCGGCTGCACGTTCACTCCGACGTTGAGGTTGATGGTCTGTGTGACAAGTCGCAGCTGCACGTCGATGTTGTGGATGTAGTTTGTGTTGTCTGTATAGCGGCTGAGGTCTTCGTCAAGATACTGGTAGTAGTCCCATGGCAGATAGCCGGCTCCAGTGTTGCGGATTTCTGTTATCAGGTCATCCACATAGCCCATGTCGTAGGCTTTTCCATCACTGTGGTTGTTCTGGTAGTTAAAGCGGTATGATGTCTGCAGGAAGAGTTTCCGTGCGATGAGTGGTTCGGAGTAGTTGAATCCGATGTTGAAGTTTTTCGAGCTGTTGGGTGTTGTGCGGTACCGGTAGGTGAGAGCGAGCGAGTCGCCGAACTGGAAGTAAGTGACATCGCTGAGGCTGAAGTTCTTGTTAGTGTTCTTGTTGTAGGATCCGCCAGTCTGAATGGAAAAGTTCCTTCCCAAGTTGTTCAACCGTCGGTTCATGGTCAGGTTTCCGTTGAAGCTGTGGTTGTTTCCCTCACTTTTCGACCCCGTGACATTGTGGTTCACCTTGATGTCGTGTGCGATTTTCTCCATCTCGAAAAGCGGGTTGGTCACTCCCTGCTGCTCGTAGGGATCGTCGTTGAATGTTGCGTTTTGTCCGTTTCCTTTTGACTCAGAGTCGCCGAATGAGAAGCTTGGTCTGAACAACACGGTCGTCATGGAGTCGGGCTTCCATTCTATTCGGAAGTCGCCGTTCATGTTGTTGCTTCGGTTGAGGTTCCAGTTGTAGGAGTTGGAGTAGGATGTGCTAGTGGTGATGAAGTTCTGTGTGGCTGATTTGGAAGTTGATGTGGTTTTACGTCCCTGATAGCGCACGTTGCCTCCGATTTCAAATTTACCTCTTTCCAGAGCGATGTTCACACCTCCCATGCCCATCTTTGTGTTTCCGCCGCCGCCTCCGCCGCCACGGCCTCCTCCGAATCCTCGTCCGCCGGTGTTGTTATATTGTCCTGTGACGGTGATTTGTGTAGCGTCTGCAAACCGGCTAACCATCGCCCTCTCAGCAAACCGCTCTTTCGTTCCGATTCCGAAGTCCATATTTCCGAACCATCCATTTCGCATACCTTTCTTAATTGAGAGGTCAATCACGGTCTCCTCCTCTCCGTCGTCGATGCCGGTCATACGTGCCATGTCAGACTGCTTGTCGTAAGTCTTCACTTTTTCCACGATTTCGGATGGAAGATTTTTCATTGCCATGCTGCGGTCGTTTGAGAAGAACTCCTTGCCTTCAACCAAGATTTTGGATACTGTCTTACCGTTGATTTTGATGGTTCCGTCATCGCTGACCTCTGCTCCGGGCAGTTTCCGTATCAGCTCCTCAAGCACACTGCCCTCAGGCACTTTAAATGCGGCAGCGTTGAATATCAGCGTGTCCTCTTTCACTTCCACCTGTTTCAGTGTGCCAGTCACCACTGCTTCCTGCAGCACCACGGAATTTGGTGTGAGAAGAATCGTACCACCGTTCACCTGGTTCTGTCCGTCTTTCACTTCCAATGTCCGGAAGAAGTTATGATAGCCGATATACGACACTTTCATCACATAGTTTCCTGCCGGTATGTTCTTCACATTATAATATCCGTTGAGGTTGGTCGTTCCGCCTCCGACCATGGATGTGGAGTCTGATTTCAGAATCTGGACAGTGGCATACGACAAAGCCTCCGCACTCTCTGAGTCGAGCACGCGGCCGGATACAGTGGTTTTCTTCTGCGCGTACATTGTAAAAGCCGGCAGAATCATCAAAATAAGCAGTAAAACGCGTTTCATAAAGAAAGAGGTGTTTGTTTTTTAATAATTGTGAGTGGCTTGGGCTGGTGCATGCAATGCCCCCGGTTCTTTGGATCCCCGCCTATATTTCTTTTGACGGACAAAAACCTCAATGGTTTAATGAAACGTGAAAAAAATACAAACTTACGAAAGTGTAGTGATACAAAAAAGCAGCCTTAGGGCTGCTTTTTTGTATTTGTCCTTGATGGATTAATTATTTTATACGCCATGGGGCATCTCTACTTAGAAATTGTATTCAAGTGTGATGCAACGCTGGCGGATTTTGCTGTTTTTGGCAAAATCGTTGAAGTCGCGTCCCCAAGACAGACCTATAGTGAACTGGTTGTTGTATTGCAGTTTTGCACCGAACTCCCATCCCCACTGGAACCGGTCCCATCCCTGATGATGGTATTCAGAAATCACAGCTTTCGTCTCCGGGTCATATACCACATCGTTCGCATCTTTGTACAAGTCATAGGATTTCTTGTCGAAGTCCTGAATTGCTCCATCCTTGATTCTTGCCGCTTCACGTCGGTTACGTCCTACGATGTCGAATCTGAAGTTCAGTCCCACAAATGGCATCAGTGCCAGCTTTGATGAAGGAATGTCCCATCTGTAGAGTACATGAGCTGGTGCGATAGCCGAGAGCACTCTGTATTTGTCGGTGTGATAAATAGGTGCTGTGGTTGGTTCTTTATCTATGATAGCCTTGTTCCACAGGTTGGTTTCCTTGTCGTAGGAATACTGCACCCCTAAGCCTCCCTGAACGAAAAGAGGCAAATCTCTTGACACACTGAACGCACGGCTGTAGCCCAGTGAAATCTGGTTAAATTTGTTGTTGTTGAATTCGGCATAATCCGATTTCACTTTGCTTGGGTTCCAATGAAACCAAACCGACTGCCATCCTGTTGTGTTCACGCTTGTGGTCTGTGCGGATGCTGACATACCGCATGCCAATAGCGCGGCAAGTGCAAGATACTTTATTCTGCTCATAGTGATTTATTTGATTTTTTGATGTTATTCTCTTTCTTTTTCTGATAAGATATACTCTTTCAATTTGCAAAGTTACGCAATTATTCCCGATTTATCGCAATAATAACAAAACTTTTTTTGAGAAAAAAGTTTATTTTCATGCCATATATGTACTTTTCAATCATTTATCAACAGTAAAAAACTAACTTAGTAAATTTAATGTCATGCAATCATTCAAGATTTATACTTATCTTTTTGGCTATTTCCCAGCTGTTCATTGGTCATGATGCCCGCATCACTCCCTCTGACCAACTGGAAAATAGTTCAAAAATCTAAGATGTATTTTCCTAACTTATTTTTTCACTATTACTTAGTGGTGAAAAATAACCATGGGAACATTTTTTTCAATAAATAAAAGGAAAGAGGATGCGAACTCTTTGGCCGCACATCCTCTTTCCACTCTCTTTCTGCTATATATTTATGATGTGGTGATTATTTCACCAGCACCTTCTTTCCGTTCACAATGTTGATGCCCTTCTGCAGGCTGTTCAGCCGCTGGCCGCTGAGGTTGTAGATGACAGGCTTTCCGGTGTTGACAGGAGCCGGGGTGTCTGCCACCACATCTTCAATTCCAGTCGGTACGGTGCAGATGAACTTGATTTTGTCGATGTTGCACTGTGCCCCGGTGATCATGATTCGCAGCACATGGGTTCCTTTGCTGAGGTCACGGCTCAGCCTGCCTTTTACCACCTTGTAAGAGTCCCAGTTGCTGTTGCCTGTCTGCGGCACGTTCACTGTTGCCAAGAAGGTGGTGGTTGTGTTTTTCACCTCACCGATGCGGAAAGCGGATCCTGTTGTTCCCGATGAAACAGTCGCCTCGAATTCGTATGTTCCAGATGCAGTCACGTTCACTGTGTATTCAAGCCATTCTCCTGATGCGGTATATCCGATGACATTGCGGTTGTTGCTCTTCACGATGTCCACGCCCTCGTTGTCGAGTCGGTAGTTGGCTTTTCCCTGGTCGTCAGAGTCGGTGTCGTGGAAGGAGATAGACTCGCCTCCCTGGTCGAAGTCTTCAGCCTCGAGCACACCCGGGAGCTCTGCCATTTCTGTTTTGTATGGAGCCTGCTGCCCCTTGACGGTGACTCTGTAGGTGGAGATGGCTGACTCGTTGCCGTCGGCATCTACTGCCACAGCAGAGAACACGGTCGTACCTTTGGCCACAGTCTCGTATGTAGTCTGTCCCGGCACCTTGTCGAGTGTGTCGAACAGTACTCCGTTCGCATAGAGCCTTACTTCGTTGATGATGTCAGCACCACCCGTTACTGACACTCTCACAGTGGCGTTGTCGCCAACGATGAGAGTTGCCGGAGAAGCCTGGACTCTGATTTTCATCTCTTGGTTCAAATCCACGCGTTTAAATTCTATGCGGTCGATGTTGCACTGTCCGCCTGTGATGTACAGACGTATTTTCTGCTTGCCCTTCTCCAGTGGCACAGTCATACGTCCGTGTATGGGCTGGTAGTTGTCGAAGTTGCCAATCTCCAGACAAGGAACAGGAACGTTGTCGGTGAGCGGTGTCTGGTCGATATAGTTGCTGAGTGTCAGCTTGAACGATGCGTTCTGAGCACCGGCAGATGCGTAGGCGTCGAACGAATAGAGGCCTTCCTCCTGCACATCCACGGTGTATTCCACCCATTCACCAGCCACAGTCTTGCCTATTCCGTAACCATCGTCACTGACTTTCACGAGGTCAACCCCTCCTCCGTTGGTGCGGTATGACCTGGCGTTACCCGTGTTCGAGGCATCGCTGTCGTAATAAACGATGTTGGATGGTCCGGCATCGAAGTTCTCAGCCTCAATCGTTCCCGGCAGCACCATGCTGTCGTCGTATATCGTTCGTTTGGCTCCAACCGTGAAATTCCCGATACGCTCGTATTTCTCGCCGTCTGTGGTATAGACAATGGCTTTCAGGGCGTGGGCTCCTTGCAGGGTGGGCTTGTAATAAAACACGTATGGAGCTTCCGTCATGGTCTGATAGAGCTGGTTTTTGATGTAGAGCTCCACATGGTCGATGGTTTTGGTCCGCATCCGTGCGCGGACAGTGATAGGGATGGAGTCGTCCACTGACACTCTCGGTCCTGCCGGCTTCACATACACCGAAGCCTCTTTCACCATACCCGGGAACGGGCTTTTCGCGTTCTTTGCCTTGTCGGTCGCCATGTATTTACGCAGCCAATCCATGGCTGGGCGGTCTGTGGCTGTTCCGTCGTCTTCCAACCGTATTAATCCGGAATTGCCATTAGTGGTCCAAGTGGCACCGTAGATGTATCCCCACAGGGTGATTCCAGCGCAGTAACTTGACTCCCACATATAAGGAATCTGCTCTTGGTATCGCTTGAGTTGAAGATCATCGTCATCAGTGCCGATATCATATTCGGTGCTGTACATCGGCATCTTCAGATTGGTCTGAAGATTGGTCATGACCGACTTAAACGATGCGATGTCCAAGTCGGTGAGGTCATGCGACTGGCATCCATAAGCGTCGATAGGCGCGCCGGCGTCGCGGAGTGTCTTCACCAAAGTGATAAACTGAGAAGTGTTCCATTGGAATGTGTTGTAGTCGTTGTAAATCAGTATGGCATTAGGCCAGCGTTCGTATGCCATCTCGAATGCTTTGATGATCCAGTCGTAGCCGGTCACCCCGTCACCTCCGAGGGCTTCCTTGTAGGGGGCAGGAGCATGTCCTGGCACCGCTTCGTTCACCACGTCGATGAGTGGCAGGTCGGGGTAGCGTTTTTTCACTGCGTCGAACCATTCCACAATTGCCTTATATTGTTCGGCCGTGGAGAGTTTGTCCATCCACGACGGGTACTGTGAACCCCAGACGAGCGTGTGGAACTTATAAGGGAATTTGTGCTGTTTTGCATAGTTGAATGCATTGTCGGCTCCACTCCAGGTGAAACTGTTGCGGGCATTGCCCTCGATAGAGCTCCATTTCGATTCGTTCTCAGGAGTAATCTGGTTCCAGAGTGTCCAATATTTCTCTTTTCCATAGTCCACGTTGTATCTCGTAGTGATATTACCTAAAAACTTGTCGGGATTCTGTGACAACTGTGCATGACCGCTCATGCAAAAAGCACCCGTGGCGATGGTGAGTGCGATTGCTTTCTGTTTCAATGGTAAAAGCTTTGTTAGTATCGTTTTCATCATTAATTAGTAGGTGTTGTTTGAATAATGTAAATTTTCCACAAATATACGACTTTTTCTCAAATCATCTGTATAAGAAATGTAACTTTTTCTTCTGTAATTGATAACGCTTGGTTTGACATCCATTATATTCATGACTGCTTTTTGCTAAAATGGCTGAAATAAGGGATTTTAAGTGAAAATGGTCTTCTGCATACCAAACAGTGATGTTTTTCCGTTTCTTTAATAGAGAATCTTTGTTCCGTTTGCCTTGTTGTCTTCACTTAACTTATCAAGAACATGAATTCTTATAAACTACTATGCTCAATCTTGTCGTTTTGCTGTGTTTTGTCTATGCTGTCGGCACAGACAATTATCCGCTTGGATGCCAGCATGAATGAACAGCAGCCGGAAAAATTGCTTTTCAACAATGCCGTTGACGCATTCAGGGCAATACCTCTTCATGGTGCCACAACTATTGAGGTGGCTCCGGGTGTTTATTGGCTTGACGACCCTGATGACCCTCAGGTGAGGACTTCACCGTCGGGCATCCCTTTCGCAGTGACGGTCAGGACTGACACGCTCCGTATGATCGGACTGTCGGGAAATCCGTCCAACACGATTTTTGCCGTAAACCGCGGACAGACACAGGGTGCCATCGGCAACTACACGATGATGCATTTCATTGGGCAGTCGGTGGAGGCTGATCATATCACGTTCGGCAATTACTGTAATGTGGATCTTGAATATCCCGACAATCCTGCATTCAGCCGAAGAGCAAGATCCAAGGCGGTGGTGCAGGCTCAGATAGCCATCTGTGAAGGAACTCAGACAGTGAGGATGGACAACTGCCGTTTTATTTCCCGTCTCAATCTGTGTCCGTTCGTCGGTGCGCAGCGGGCTTATTTCTCCGACTGCCATTTTGAGTGTACTGACGATGCGCTCAACGGGTCAGCGTTTTACCGGCATTGCACCTTCCTGTTCTTCAGCTCACGCCCATTCTATGCCACCGGGCTTACAGGTGCCATTTTTTATGATTGTGATATCCATACCCGAGTATCTGACACACAGTATCTCACTAAAGCAGGCGGACCTGTCACTATGATAAACACGCGTTGGCATGCACCGTCCGACTCGCTCGATATCCAGTGGTCGAAGGACGACCAGCCTTATTATGTCTGTTATGCATCGGGTGTCACGCTCAACGGCATGCCTGTCGAGATTGACCGGCACCGGCCTTGGCGGACAGTGTGGTGCGATAATCCGATGCACCGTTATCTGATTCCGGATCCGGCAGTCACCAATCATTATCCGCCTTGGGGACGCGAGCTTTCCATCCACTCCAGGATGGTGGAGTGGGGTCGGCATCCGGATGAGGCTGTACCTCAGTTTGAGCGGGACTATTTCTGCGAGAATCCCTCATTCCGTGCAGTCCACGACACGCTGATGATTGAGCACGACGGTTTGCGTGCCATCGCGGTGGTCAATATCGACGGACAGGTGTATTTGGCACCTGATTTCCTGGTAGCTCCACGATTGAAGATGAGAAAAGGAAAACTGCATGTGACCTATCGTCTGACGGATGACTCAGCACCGAAAGACGCTGAGACCAATGTGGATAACAGCCTCATTACCTGGTATAAAGTGCTTGAAGACGGTAAAATTCTCCCTGTTCGTCAGGGTAGGGTAGGCGAGGTGGCGGGTATTGACAGCATGGATCCTTTTGCCGATGAGGTGCTTGTCAGTGTCATCCCGAAATATCTCGACACGGAAGCAGGATATAGCAATGAAGCTCGTGCCTATATGGAGGTGAAACGAGGTAAAGCGCAGACTTCCAGTCGATTGCTGATCGATACGGATTTCCGGGACATTCCTTGTGTTGTGGCTGCTGACCTCAGTCAGACAGATGTGTGGCAGATGGACTGTTATAAGCCTGCCGACACGGAAAAATATACCTGGACAGCTGACAACTCTCGTCCGTCATGGCGATTCGGCACTGCACCCGATGGTGCCGAGGGTGAAGGACTTGTGACGTTCAGCCGTGGGGCACGGTTATGGTACACGCCCTCATGTCCGATAGTCGGGAACACCACGCTTGAGCTCTGGGCAGACCCATGCAAGACGGCTGGCCAGGGGTTCGGATCTGCCACAGGGCAGTATTTCGATATCGGTATCGGATTTGATATCCAATCGCTATCCGGTTATGTGCTTAGAATCGAACGAAGTCCGGATTACGATCATGCGGTGCTGTTTACTATCTGCCGATACGAAAACGGACGGACTACGCCTGTCTCGGAATCCGTGCCTTCGGACTGTTTCCGCACAGGATTCCATCTAAAGCTCAGCCATGCAGACAAGAAGCTGCATGTCAAGGCGGAACGCAGTATGCATGAGAGCGCTTCTGTGGTGGAACTGTCTGTAGATGCTCCAATGTCCGGTAAATCCATCTATATGCAACACACCGGCACCTGCGGTGCCTCAGCGTTGATGCTGCACCGTCTGCGGATAGAGAGTTTTTAGCGTTAGGTGATTTGCTTTTGGTGATTGGGTTTTGTACGGTTTTATTTTAGATGTCCAGTAGGGTGTCTCTACTGTGGTAATTTCATGCTGGGGGAGATAATAGGGTAGCGTTTCTGAGGAAAACAAAGGAGGGTATGTCAAAAAAACTGACATACCCTCCTTCAACATAAACTTCTAATTCCGCAGGGATTTAACTCCAAATACAATTTTTACTTATTTGGAGTTTTTTATTTGAACAGAGTGTCGAGATACTGATAGAATTCCTCGCCTTCACCTACGAACACCTTGAGGATGTTTCCGTTGGGGTCGAGCACGATTTTAGTTGGAAATCCCTGAATCTCATAAAGCTCAGAGGTCTTGCCCTGAGGGTCGTGCACGTTCTTCCAGTTCATCTCATGTTCTTTCAAAGCGTCTTTCCAGTCGTCCTCGGCATCTCCGCAATCGACACTGAGAATCTCCAGTTTGTCGCTGTATTTGTCGTAATACTTCTTCATTTCTGGAATGCCTTTCACGCACCAAGGGCACCAAGTTCCCCAGAAGTCAATCACCACGTGCTTCCCTTTCAGGTCGGTCAGCGACAACTCGCCTCCATTTACATCTTTCAGTTTGATGGCAGGAGCCGGAGCTCCAGTCTTCAGCAACTCGGGGTTGTAACCAAGGTCTTCTTTGGCATCTGCATCCTGCTGTCCATCAGCTGTGCTGTCGTTTTCTATTGGAACAATTTCTCCATGGTCTTCAGCCACAGTGTTGTTGCCACTATCTTTCTGGCCACCGTTGCAGCCAGCCAGCAACAAACTGGTCATAAATGCTGCAGCAATAAATAATTTCTTCATCATTTGAACTGTAGTTTTAATGGTTAAGTTTTTTTCCTTAGTTTTGAAAAGAAGGTTTTGACTAGTGTGCCACATTCTTCTTTCAGCACACCGCTGTCGCATTGGCATCTGGGGTGCAGGGCCTGGGGTGCGAAGGTGCGGAATCCGCGCTTCTCGTCGCTTGCTCCATAGACCACCCTGCTGATTTGCGACCATCCAAGTGCGCCGGCACACATTACGCATGGTTCGAGCGTGACATAGAGTGTACATTGGTCGAGATATTTCCCGCCCAAGGCTCCTGCTGCGGCTGTAAGCGCCTGCATTTCAGCATGGGCAGTCACATCCTGTAGGGTTTCTGTGAGGTTATGTCCCCGGCCGATAACTCTGCCTCCTGCCACAATCACTGCTCCTACAGGAATCTCGCCCTTGTCCATCGCTTTCTCTGCCTCCTGAATGGCCAAACGCATATATCGCTCGTCGTCGTTCATTTTCCCGATCAGTCTTTTTCTTCTTTGAAATCTACATATTCTCCTTCGTTCGGTTTGATGATATGGGGTTTTCTGATGCCGTTGCCACTTGTGGTGCGGTTATTGTCCGCGGTGCCGCTGCCTTGTGTATAAGAGCTGGATGATCCGTTCTCACGCTGACGCTTCATCTGCTCGTCCATCATCTTTCCCATTCTTTTTCTGACATTGTAAAACTGATACCAGATATATACAACTGGGAAAAAGATGACACATAATATGGAAATGAGGCAGCCCATGGGAGTTGTTTGTTCTTAGTGTTTAGTTCTTAGCTTTTTTGAGATCACATAATCCCGAGATTAGGAAATTCCGAAATTACGATACAACAAATCTCATCTCTCAACATTCAATCATCATTCAGTTCCCTTGTAGTAATCGTGATACATTTTCACTACTGAGAGCAGGATGTAGAATCCGATAACGGCAACGAGCGCGCGGGTGGTGTTTCGGATGATGTGACCGGTGCCAATGCCGGAGACAGCCCCAAACGCCAGGGCTACGACAGCTATTATCAGAAACATGAATTTCCATTTATTCTCACCATCCGAAAAGCTCAGGCTCGTGAATTTCATCTTGAACATCGGAATCTTGCTTACCATCAGCAGGCAGAACACGAGCATGAAGGCAAAGAGGAAAGTGGCATTGAAATGTGGTGATGTGAGATAATGGGGACAGCTGGATATCAGCGCAGCCCAGAAAATGGCACAAGCCGGGGTAGGGAGTCCGATGAACCCGTCGTGCTGCCGTTCGTCGATATTAAACTTGGCGAGACGCATGGCTGCGAAAGCCGGAAGGATGAATGCGGTGAACGGCATCAGCTTATGCCACATCGGACCGGACATAGCCTCAGGATAATACACTTTCGTGAAAAGCGAGAAAATCACTGCTGCCGGAGCCAGTCCAAACGTGATGACATCAGCTAATGAGTCGAGCTGCACACCAAGCGGTCCCGACACTTTGAGCAGACGTGCGACAAAACCGTCGAAGAAGTCGAACACAGCACCTAACAGGATGAAATAAAAAGCGAAGCGCGCCCCATATAACGGATTGCCTTCGCTGCCGGGAAGTATTGATGACATGAATCCTGCCCAGGTAGCTATACATCCGCAAATCAGATTGCAGCAGGTCAGGATATTGGGTATTTGTTTTTTCATTTGTCTTTTTCTCGTTGATTCTGTATCTTGTTTTTTATTTGAATTTCTGTTCTGTCCCTCTTTTGCTTTTTTTACTACTACTACTTCTTCTTTATTTCGGACATGCAAAAAGTAAGTATCTACAGCTTAATCGCTTAAATCCCTAAATAATAAAAAATCGTAAGTGGAGAATTGTAAATAGTTAATAGTAAATCAAAACAGTTTCTATTTCTATTATGTCACGGCAGCTTGGCTATCACTGTCTCGTCACCTACTGTCTTCTGGTTAAGTCTCACTTTCACCTCAGACCCAATCGGCAAATAGACATCCACGCGTGAGCCCAGTTTGATGAAGCCCATGTGGTCGTCGATGAAACATTCCTGTCCCTCTTCAGAGTACGTGACTATACGGCGTGCCATAGCACCAGCCACCTGACGTGTGAGGACTTCTTCGCCTTGGGGAGTGCGTATCACCACCGTTGACCGTTCGTTCTCTGTGCTTGCCTTAGGGAGATAGGCTTTCATGAAGTTGCCCTGCTGATGACATACTTTCACAATTGTTCCCTCACAGGGAATCCAGTTGGCATGAACGTTGGTCAAGCTCATGAATATTGACACCATCAGTCTGCGGTCGTGAAAATATTCGTCCTCATCTACTTCCTCGATGACCACCACTTTTCCGTCAGCTGGTGCAACCACGGTTTTGTTGGTCGGTCCTTGGAACATTCTAATGGGACAGCGGAAGAAATTGAGCAGGATTCCGTAGATCACCGCGAAAATGGCGATGATAATGATTGAAATCCATGTGATTGGGATGAACTTAAGGCACAGAAAGACGACAGCAGCCATGATAAGGCCACAAATCAGCAGTGTCTCGTTGCCCTCATGATGAAGACGGATTTTGTTTCGGCGTTTATTATGTATTAAGGGTTTTTCCTTTGACATGACAGCTTTCGTTTTTCGCTTTGGCGCTAGTTTTGAATTTTATCTGCACAAATTCATGCAAAGTTATGAAATAATCCCCAAAAAAGCAAATTATTTCCTTGTTTAAACAAAAATACCAATTATTTTCAAACAAAATCCGCTATTTATTTGGCAGATTGACAAAAAATATGTATCTTTGCACCCGCATTTGAGATAATGGTCTTCTACTTCGCCTTTCTGGCGTGTGAGGCTTTTCTCAAACGCTTAGGTTTCCGCTCTGGCGGATTATCGCTCTTAGCAGGCATCCGTGCTTGCGACACGATAAAGTCCCATGGTGTAATGGTAACACTACAGGTTTTGGTTCTGTCATTTCAAGTTCGAATCTTGATGGGACTACCATTTCAGGACTTGTAGCTCAGTTGGTTAGAGCAACAGACTCATAATCTGGAGGTCCCAGGTTCAAGCCCTGGCTGGTCCACATTGAAAATCAAGCACTTACGAGTTTCTCGCAAGTGCTTTTTTCTTGTCTGCGTAAACAATGCGAAAACAATCGGTTTGAGTTCGACACCATTTTAAGCAAGTTTTTGCAATCTCGTGAGACTGCGAAAACATAATGTATGGGAGCGATTGGAGTCATACTGAGACCATCATTCTCCCAAAAAGTATTCCTTTGCCAAGTCAATGGCCTTTAGCCGAAGGTCTTCATCCTCCCATTTCAGGGTAGCATATACCCCATCAGCCAGCCAGAGTGTCATCAGCTCCTTCTCGCTGACTTGATACAGCTCAGCCAACTTGGGAACCATGTCACGTCTAACTCGTCGTGCCCCAAGCTCCATTTTGCTGTACATAGGCTTATCTGTTTCCAGTAGCTCAGCCAACTGGCGCTGCTTTAACCCATGTTCCAACCTCATTTCTTTTATCCGGCATCCAAATAGGCCGTAAATTCTCTTGTCCTTCATATCTTTGTATACTTCGTTAATCCTCAATAAAACATTAATAGCATAAAAACCTTTTCCAAAGTGCATTTTTTGCACTTTGGAGGCAACTCATATCCCATTTTTGCACTTTTAGCTTCATTATTATTCACTTAACTGTACTTGTCCTTAATACTATGAAGTATTGCTTGTATTGTTCTGTAATTTATTCTTATTCTATACGGATATCTAACCTCGATTCTCTTTGATCACAGTATCTCTTGCTATTGCCTTGTTTGCTAACCTTAAATCATCATCTATTTTCAAGATTAAGACAGCAAATAATCTAAGGATTGTTTGATATGCTACAATATGCATATTTTCATCATCTACAGGAGGTGTACTACCATGCATATAATGATTCCGATATGCCATACCATTAGTGAATCTTCTGTTATCAAGATAATAACTAAAGTAGTCGCGTTCAGGTTTACTTAACAGGTGGTCATCTTTCACAAGCCATCCTTTTGCAAGCATATCATCAAGAACTTGTCGTTCTTCATCATTATAATGCCAATAGGAGCACACTCCATATTCCCACAATGACTTCAATACTTTAATAGTTGATAGATTAACAATATAAAGGCATCTGTCAGAATTAACCCCAATAACACCCTGTTGTATAAGGAAATCCAAATGATGCCTTTGGAATTCTGCATAATTCGAATAAAGAACATTTGTCTCATTATCGAGTAGTTCTATCAAAGAATGATAATTCTTATCTTTAAATGGATCAACATGAGTTAGTATAGAATTTCCAGAACCTAACAAACCCGACAGTACACTTTGAATCTCATTATTTCCTTCTACAATTTCATAATACTTGTTTTCCAATAAGCTTTTGCCTTCCTCAACTTTTAACGGTTTGGATAACCTGATTAAATCCTTATCAATTTCACTTTCTTCCACGAATGTATTATATTGCTTAACTACTGCATCTAATTCAGGACACAACACGCGACACTTATTTAGTGTAGAATCATTATTTAAGGGAAGGCAGATTGGTAATCCGCAGTATCCATATTGGGTTTGTAAATGTTCTTCATAAAACGACTTCAGTTCGATTTCAAAAGAACTATTCAGCTTCTGTGTTAGGACTTTGTTATAGGCGAACATTTGATATAATGCCAAATTATTCTTTTTATTAAACCCAACATGAGTCGGATATGAATCTCTTCCTATATCTATTAATAAGGATTCTATGGTATCCACCTCTGTTTGCTTATTAATCAGGTTTAGCAAAAAGTGTTGGTTCATCCATCCAAACAAGGAAATACAGTTACCAACCCTATGCACATTCTTTTGATTCCTAATATATGGAATACTATATATGTAAGTGGGGTTCCCTTCTTCACCAATACAGAGTTCTATTGGCGGCCTCCCTTCTTCATCAATAAATTGAACTCCAATAGACCAACGTGTTGTAACGGTCCTTGGATCGTTTAACATTTCTTCGTTAAGCTTCTTTTCTGTTTTTTCAGCAAGAAGTCTAGTCTTTGGTGAAAGTCTTATATGGTCCTTCTTGTCTTTAATTTGAGAAATTAACCTCACATAATTTACATTAGGATTATCACTTTGTAAATAATTAATAAGTATTTGTTCTTTATCATCTAAAGTAAGAGTTGATGGGAGATATAATTCTGTATCTCTATGCAAGTCCTGTTTAGCGACATACTTATCAAGAATAATATGAGCACTATTCACATTGCTCATAAGTATCTCGCGAATAACACTTTTAAATTTTTCAACTATTCCTTGGCATTCTAGAACTATACGTACATTATTAATGTTTTCTGTTAATAACTCACGTAAAGTTTCTGGTTCTATCAGTTGATATAGCTTGTATGTATCTATTATTTTCCAGAATGTCTTTTTATATGTCCACTCCAAAAACTCAAATTCACTTTTGAGCATTTTGGGGTTAAGATTACTGAAGAATTTTGCAATAATTTTACTATATCCACTAGTTAACTGTTTCAGTGTGTTATATTTTTCATCTGTCCATTCCAGGAATCTGCATTCGTCATCTATCATACGTTTGATGTGCCAAAGTTCAATAATACCATCTAACTCTGTTGGCACACTACCTTCAGACACTTCCTGAATACGCTTTTCTGCCATCTCCAGATAATGACCTACAGATAAATCATCTTTTGAAAAATAACAAACACGATCTTTCATACGTTTTTTGAGCTTACAAGCTATAATAGTACTTCTTAATCTTTGCGGCCATCAATTTCCTGCGCTTGTCAAGGAAGGTTTCGTAGGAATTGAAGTCCATTTCCATTGCTTCAATTGGAACACAGTTTGTTTCAAGGTTGGCATAGAACTTGTCTATGTTGTTAATCAAGCCCGTTTGCTCTGATTCTCCTTTCAGACAGCGTTCCCTTGCCTCCTTCAGATAGACATTTGGAGCTTTTTTGCCAATAGAGATATTCACGGGACGATCTAAGAACACGTAATTGGCTTCCTGATTATAGAGTGACTTATCAAAATGGTTGTCTATAAGGTATTGCTTGGGGAAAATGTGGTGAACGTCTCCACCTAAAGCTATTAGCTCCCTCACAGGTACATTGTTAGACAAGAACGATACATCATTGAAGAATATCTGCGCTGCTAGAAATACTAGATAGGTAGGGTTATTTGTAGAGGTATATGACAGGTTCTGCACCAAAGCTACATCCCAGAAGTTTTCCGACAGTTGTGCGTCTTCAATCTCTTTGAGAATAGCAACAACGCCTGATTCTCTGATACGCCTGATGTCTCTAGCAAAAGCAGATTCTGGAGAACTGCTGTATCTTCCTGTCAGAACAGAGAGCACATACCATTTCTGCACATACCGTTTAATGTCCTCCACAGGTATTTCGTTGGATTCCTTCAAAAGCAGATAGATGGTATAAGCGAAGTCAAGAGCCATATTTGAATTGACAAGACGCGAAGATATGAATCCTGCAGACTTGATGGCAATCATAAACTGCTTGAAGTTGTATTCACTTATCACATTTAACACGCCTTCCGTAAACTCTGCATACGTGCGTTCCACAATATCCTCGTTAAACTCACGTGTCTCAAAGTTACGTCCAGAAAGTAGACTGACGAGATCTGAAAGTTTAGCGCGTTTTAATTTATGCATGAAAGCCACACGAATCACATCGTCACACTCTGGGTCATAGACCGTTTCCGTATCGTCTTTCAACCATTTCAGTTTCTGCAGATAGGGCGAAGCCGCAAAGGTTGTATCATGGGAAGCCAAATAATCATAGAACGAAGGAACTACTGCCAAATGGCTAAAGTAGTCGATAACCTTTCTTAGCGTATTACCTCCGTGTTTCTCATCTGCAGCAATCTTCGACATTACAAAGTCGCCCTGGCTCAGAGCTGTTCCCTTGGAGTTGATACGGATGAAGATGTCAGTTACAATGTCTATGTCAAGATTCTCAGATAGTTCAATGACACCAATCATCCTGTTAGCGATGCCCTTAACCTTCGAGATAATCTTCTCCAACTGCTCTGGTTCAATCTCTGGGTTTTCCTCACAATATTTGGGGATGAACTTGAATGAAGAATATGAGGACGTGAACAACTCAGCAATATCTGGAATCCACCTCTTACTCTTTCTAATAGCAGGTGTTGCAACTGCAAATATTTCTGCATCAGGTTCTTCGCTCAAAGCAGCAAATGGATCGAACGCTATCTTTATTCGTTCTTCTTGATAGTCGCTATTGAACACCGTCCTGCCGGCAACGGCAGTCATCAACGCCGTGATACGTTGCTGTCCATCTATCAGAACCTTTTTGCCAGATGAAATAGTTCCATCCTTCAGCTTGACGTTTGGGTTCTTCCACAAAATGAGATAACCTGTAGGATAACCTTTATATAGCGAATCAATCAAGTCCCTCACTTGTGTTTTCTTCCATACGAAAGGCCGCTGTATTTCAGGAATAGCAATGTCGTTGGCCTCTATCAGTCCCAAAATGGCACTGATAGAAAGCGGGTAGTTGGAATATTTCTCGTTGTCCATATTTTTATTATAGATTTCTTTATGCTACACTTCCATAATGCTGACAGACATAGTTATACACAGCATCACGGTAATAGTTAATGCTTTCGTCGGAATAGCTTTCTGGAAGTTCTTTCCAAAGGATGTCACGAATGGTGATGATGATTGCAGCCTTTGTCTCTTGCTTATCGAACGGATGATCCATTGTTGCCAGTTGGGCCTTTATCTTCTCCAGCAATTCTTTGGCTACTGACTTTAACTTCTTGATATCATCTTTTGTCAGGTCATCCTTCATCAGCACGTCATACATGGAAAGTTGCTCGTCATTCTCAAAACCTTCGCGGATATAACGCTTTTCTTCTTCCGTCAATTCGTTCGACAACTTCATCAACTCCTCAAAGGTTTTTTCAATGGTGGCCCTATTCTGTTCCTGATTATAGTCATGAATAATCTCCTGATACCTCTCATAGAAGTTGATACGTGAAGGATTCTGTGCCAACATCTGGGCGATACGCTCTTGCAACAACTCCTGAATATCTTTCAGGACCAGGTTCTTCTCACGACTTTTGGCAAACTCACGACGAAGAAGTTCAAAGTTGATGCCGCTGATGTCAAATCGTCGCGGTTCGGCTACCATCATTTGGTCAGATTCAACCTCTAAATGTTCGTTCACAATCTCGTTGATGGCAACACTCAGGTCCGTAATATCCGCATGTTTGCGTTTCTTCTGCAACTCCTTGTAGATGGCTTCAATGGCATCCTTTTGCCGTTTCATGCCAGCCGTAATATCTTCTCTGTCAAGATACTTCCACATCTTCAACAGCGTAGTGACATAGGTGCAATAAGTCTTGTGCGTTTCGGCAGATTCGCACATAGCGTTTGCTGCTTCCTTCAGCAGCGATAGCCTCATGAAGTTCTCGGCATTTATCAGATGGTCCAGCTCGAAATCATGTTCCTTCAAGAACGCTGTAGCGGCAGCGATGGCCACCAAGACGTGTTTGATAAGCTCTTTCTTATCCACAGTCGGGTCATTACCGCTTTCATGGCCTTCTGGATTGGCCGTATAATCAGCCAAAGCCTGGCGTAAAGCCTTTACGATGCCTATATAGTCAATGACAAGTCCATTGGTCTTTCCTTCCGATACACGATTCGCACGGGCAATGGTCTGCATCAACGTATGTGCTTTCATGGGTTTATCGATGTAGAGGCAAGAAAGCGTCTTCACATCAAAACCTGTCAGCCACATAGCGCATACGAAGACCACACGTAACTTAGAGTCGGCATCCTTGAACTGCTTGTCAAGTTCCTCCTTCTCCATACGTTCACGATGAGGTTTGATATCCAAACCCCATTTCTGGAAAGTCTGTATCTCGTTTTGTTCCTGCGATACCACTACAGCCATATCCGTCTCCTTCATCCAAGCCAACTTTCGTTGCATTTCCTGTACTACCTGTTGCGAGTCGCATTTCTCGATGGCTTGCTCTAACAGTTTGATTTCACGTTGCCAGTATTCTTGCACATAGTTAAACATGCGCACGCACGTTACTTTATTATAACTGACGAACATGGCCTTGCCAGAAGTCCACAAATCACTATAGTGGCGAACAAAGTCCTGAGCAACCAAGCGCAGGCGCTTCTTAGCTGTTAGCAGATGTACTTCTTTGGCAAACTCGCGTTCCAGTTTGGCCAGTTGTGAGGCATCCAGATCACCTGCCTGTTCCAATGCAGCAGCTATCTCTTCGTTGATTTCCGGATTCTTCAGTTCCTGCAATTTCTCACCACGATTCTCGTAATAGAGTGGAACGGTGGCCTTGTCCTCTACAGCTCGTTTGAAGTCGTAGATACTCACATAGCCACCAAAGGTACGTGCCGTAATATTATCGTTCGACAGCAATGGTGTACCTGTGAAGCCAATACGATGTGCCGTTGGCAGGATGTGCATCAGATTATCAGCAAAGATACCGTTCTGCGTGCGGTGTGCCTCGTCGCTCATCACGATGATGTCGTGGTCAGGATAGATAGGCTCTGCATTGGCATCATTGAATTTCTGAATCAGCGAGAAGATGAACGAGGGATTGCCCTTCAACTTCGCTTTCAGGTCCTCGCCACTGCTGGCTATAAATATCTTGGCTTTCACATTGCCCAGTAGTCCACAGTTCTCGAAGGTATCACTAATCTGCTTGTTCAGTTCGTCGCGGTCTGTCAGCACTAAGAACGTAGGCGACCCCTCAAACTTACGGCGTATCTTCTGTGCCAAGAACAGCATCGAATAACTCTTTCCGCTGCCTTGCGTATGCCAGAATACACCCAGTTTACCATTCAGGTACTGACGGTTACGATACATTTCAACAGCCTGATTCACGCCCAAATACTGGTGGTTGCGTGCTAATATCTTAGCTGTCCTTCCTCCGCTATGGTCGTAAAGGATGAAGTTCTCCAATAGGTCAAGGAAATTATCCTTTTTGCAGATACCTTTCAGCATCGTCGGTAGCTTTATGCTGCCTGCATCTTCTTCTGTGAGTCGTTTCCACTCATGGAAGAACTCCCACTTCGATTCGATGGTTCCCACGCGTGCCTCCAGTCCGTTACTAAACATGATGAAGGCATTATGGTAGAACAATTGGGGTATGGTGTCGAGATAGTCGCGATAGTTCTTGTTGAAGGCATCCACCACCTCCACATCGTGGTTCTTCAGTTCTATAAACAGCAAAGGAATACCATTCACGAACCCCACGATGTCTGCCCTACGACGATACAAGGCACCATGCACCTGCAACTCTCTGACGCAAAGGAACTCGTTCTTATCTGGCGAAGCGAAGTCAATCACCTTGGCGCGTACCTCCTCCGTCTCACCATTAGACTTTACACGGGTTATAGGAATACCATCACGAATCAACTGATACTTTTGCTCGTTGATTTGCATCAGCGTCTGACTGCTCATGTGTTCCGTCAGGCGCTCCATGCACTCCTGCAGCTGTTTCTCCGTCAGCCAGGGGTTCAGTCGCTTCAGGGCTTGTCCAAGATGGCGTGTCAGCAACACTTCGTGGTATCCGTTTCGTCCCAGCGTACCATTCGCGCCTAATGTTTCTTGGTCAAAAGCATAGACGCTTTTCCAACCCAGTCCCTTTTCCAGAAACTCGGCAGTACTCTTCTGTATCAGTTGGTCTTCGCTATAGTCCTTCGGCATAATGTATTTTTAATATTAAATTTTGCTTGAGGTGGGAGATTTGGAAGAATTAATAACTGCTGGTTTATGACCTTTCTTATACACATCATATTCTTCAAAAATAAAACCTTTATCAAAATCATCCATATAATTAATCCCCATAACATTCTTTAATTCCTCTTCCAATAGCTTCTTTTCAAAATTAGAACAATTAGCATCATACAGAACTCCTTCTATAATATCTTTCCAAGGCAATTGTATATCTATATGGCCTTCCTCTTTATTAAGAGAAGTGTCAAAAACTTTCTTTACAACAAATAAACGCGTTTCTTGTTCATGCTCAAATGCATTCCTTTTTAAGAGTAATAGGTTCATATATTTATCAAATGCAACAGAATCAAAATAAGCATGATACCAGTCATTGTCTA
>JAEEOB010000205.1 GCA_016284045.1 Bacteroidaceae bacterium | reverse complement strand
GACCGACTTCAAACCATTGTCCTTCTTCGCCATCGATGAGAGCGGATGGTGCAGAGGGGTGGACGAGGGAGCTGGAGACGTGAAGCCTGAGGTAGGGGGAACCGTGTCCCTTGGGCTTGATGAAGGCACAACAACATCTTGCGCCACAGGAGATGGGTTGCCTGCAGCGATGGATGAACGTGACGGTGGGGTAGAGGATGGTGCCTCTGTTTTCTGGCCCGGATGAGGTGTCCCAGCGTTCGGCTGGCCGGATTTCTTGAATACCGGTCTCAAACGGGCGCTACTTGGGGGAGACGGTGTCCCCCTCAGCCAGCTGACTGATTTCTATCAAGGTCAGCTCAATCAGCAGACGGCGGTTCTGACTGTTCTTGTAGTTCAGATCGCAGTCTGTGCACTTTCGCATGGCGCCGTAGAGAAAACGGACGTCGCATTTTTGAGCTTGGGTTAAGTATTGCTGACGGATTTCATCAGAGGTTTCAAGCAGGCTCACGGTGGAGGCGTCCTTGCTGATGAGCAGGTTGCGGAGATGACTGTTCAAGCCACCGATGAAATAGCTGCCGTCAAAGCCTTTGCTCAGCACTTCGTTGAAAGTCAGCATCAAAGAAGGTATGTCACCCGACAAGAAATAATCCACCAACTTGAAATAATAGTCAGTGTCAAGCACATTCAGGTCGGCTATCGTCTGTTTGTAAGTGATGTTGCCCTGGCAAAATGCTGCCACTTGGTCGAATATCGACAGGGCGTCACGCATGCCGCCGTCGGCTTTCTGGGCAATCACATTCAGAGCCGACGACTCGTATTGGATGCCTTCCTGAGTGGCTACGCGCTCCAGGTGGCCGATGATGTCCTGAACCGTCATGCGGTTGAAGTCATATATCTGACAGCGCGACAGGATGGTAGGAAGCAATTTGTGTTTCTCTGTTGTCGCAAGGATGAAGATGGCATGGGCCGGAGGCTCTTCCAATGTCTTCAGAAAGGCATTGAAAGCGGCTTGTGAGAGCATGTGAACCTCGTCGATGATATAGACTTTATATTTCCCAAGTTGTGGAGGTATGCTCACCTGGTCGCATAGGTCGCGGATGGCGTCAACACCGTTGTTTGATGCGGCATCGAGTTCGTGGATGTTCAGCGAACGCTGTTCGTTGAATGCTTTGCATGATTCACATTCCTCGCAGGCATCACCGTTGGGAAGGGGATTCATGCAGTTGATGGTCTTGGCAAAGATGCGAGCGCATGTCGTTTTTCCTACACCGCGAGGGCCACAGAACAAATAGGCGTGGGCCAACTTTCCACTCGTGATGGAGTTTTTCAATGTCGTTGTCAACGACGACTGACCCACAACCGAGTCAAACGTCATCGGACGGTATTTACGGGCTGATACGATATAGTTTTCCATCTTCCTTTTTAGATAAGATCGATAGTGTTTGCGTTATTTTTGCAAATTTACAATTTTAATTGTATTTTCAAGCCTCTTTTTCATAAAATTCATCCTTGAATTATTGCATTCTTTCCCGGAATTGTTAAACTTACTTAATTCTTTTCCCCAACTTATTCCTCCTTCTTTTTATTTTTATAACTTTGCAGTCCTTTCGAAACACTGAATCATGGGGTTGACACGGATTTGACAGCATGTAGAGGTGGTACGTAAGCATGCAGAGCGTTGATGGCTGGCTCTTTAATATCGGCTCTCAAGCAATTTATCTGGCGAAAACACTTACGCTCTCGCTGCGTGATCGAAGATCAGTAGATCAGCGCTTAATTCCTTCACCAGGTGAGGGAACGAGACATCGCCCTGACAGCTCTTGTTCCGAGGCGGTCAGATCAGCGGTGCGGCAAATTCGGAAATAGTTGCGGCAGGCCTCGATGTCGTAATGAAATTTTAGAGGATAAGGATGGATTTGGTAGTCCGGGTCTTGATTCATCTCGAAAATCTAAACCGGAATAAGCATGTAGAAAGCGTATGGCTTCCTTGTTTGGACGAGGGTTCGACTCCCTCCAGCTCCACTGAAATATGGACAACTTTAAAAAAAATCCTGCATTTTCTTGAAAAGCAGGATTATTTTGTTTGAGTAATTAAGGTGTTCCGTTTTGATGTTCTGAAAATCCTGTTTTAAACATTAGCTTGTAGGAACTTACTTTATGTATGTCCGAAAATCTTAATTTGGACCACAGAACTAAATAGCCAATCTATTTATCGTTTTTCGTTGTGATTTTTGGTTCGCCGTAGCAATTCCTAATCAATACTATCCCTCTCTGCAAATAATAATCCTTTTAATCCAGCGCGCAGCGCGATGTTTTTTTAAAATAAAGATTCCGCTGATTTCTTCACGAAATCCAACTTATGTATGAGCATGACTAATACTTTATGTTGAAGTAATCCAACAATGTCTTAAACTCATCTTGTGCCGTGAGACAAGTGTCAGTGAGATAGCCGTAAATGTGTTCACTAACTCTGTGTTTTGCGGCGAATTGGGCAACTAAAATAAAATCCATATCGGCAAGAATATCATATAATAATCATCCCCAAGGATAAATAAATAGTTAATCGACCTTGAATGTGTCAACGTTTTTCAGGGATAGTCAAGGTTATCGTGTTGACGTGAATAAGATTAACAATCATACCTTACCACTACACATGAATATAGGAGTATTATATTTAATTAATAGACAATAAACTATTATTATATTTCTATTTGAAATTTCTATAATCGCAATTATAATATTTTGGAAAGCGTGTCGTTTAAATATTGTATCAAAGTCAAATGACTGAAAGAATTATGTGGTTAACTGACAAAATAGATAATTAAATCACATTTATTTGTCGTATTTATGCATATTTAACGAGAATAATTGTCGGTAATTTAAAATAATTTGCTATTTTTGCAATGAAATTTCACAAAATATCAGACGTCATTATGTTATTGTCAGCTAAATTTGAAAACATTTACTCGTTTAAC
>JAEEOB010000204.1 GCA_016284045.1 Bacteroidaceae bacterium | reverse complement strand
ACCTTTTTATTAACTTTGCCAAATAACACTTGACGAGAAAACCAAATCACGAAATAACCAAATACCCCAAAACAACAACAACGAGAAAAGGGAAGTTGAATTAATAAATAAAAATAGCCAAATATGAATAGTAAACATCTTATCATTCTCATTCTCGCGGCATTGGCCGCAAACCAGGCATCTGCGCAGACGGGAGCCGATTTCATGCGCGCCATGAAAGTGGCGACTGTGAATGTGCCGTTCGACGTGAGCGACGAAGGAAAGGAATTCCGCGTGAAATGGGGAATGGACACCGCATGGAACTGGGATTTCAACGTGAACCGCGGAATCGCCCATATCGGCAAAGGGAATTTTGAGACAGGGCGAATATCCTTTCAGCCAAACGCACTGGTAATCGACAACGGTGACGGTGAATATCCTGACGCCACCTACTCCCTCACCGAGAAGCAGCAAAAAGCTATGAAAAGCCGCTGCAAGAACATCCTCCTCACGGGATGCAACCAGGTGGAAATCAACAACGACCAAGAGGATGCACTCTCGGCAGAGAACGTCTCTGTTTACAAAGCCGATTACCTCAACAAGCCCATGGCATGGTATAAGCTGATAAAAGCAAGCGTGGCATTTGCAAGGACATGCGGAGTGGAAGTCATCAGCATCGCACCGTTCAATGAGCCTGACTACACCGCTTGGGGACAGGGCACCATGGAGAGCATGAGGGAGATCTGCCGGCTCATCAAGGGCGACCCCTTCTTCGACGGCATCCGTGTGTGCGGAGGAAACACGCTCAACTGTGACCGCGCGCTCGAATGGTACAACTACTGCCTTGAGTATGTTGACGAGGGAAACACACATCAGCTTGCCGGATCATTCGACAACTATGCCAGTTTCTTCCAGAAAGTGAAAGCCGACGGCAAAGTGGCGACAGCCGACGAGCTCCACAATGTGGGTGAGGCTATCGTAGGCGTGGAATACGGTATGGAGACCGGTATCTGGTGGGGGTTCGACAGCAAGGCGCGCGGACAGTTCTGCATCGACTCCAACCAGGGAGTGCGTATCGGCTACGGCGAGCATCGCTCATCGTGGACCAGTGCAGCTGTCTATCGCAACAACCAGACAGGAGAGGTCCATGGCTACATGGGCTCGTCCGAGCGCCAGGCGAACAGCGCATCCTATGCCTTCGTCAGCACAACAAAGGATGTATTTGTCAACGGCTACGGTCCCACACGTATGTACGTCTATGACATCCCGGGCGGAACCGGCTACCAGAAAGGCCAAATCAACGCAGAGCGGCTGTTCGACATCACATGGGGCGAGGATGTGGCTCCCGACGTGATAGACGGAACATACCAGATCATGAACGCTTACAGCCGCAAGCTGCTCACTTACAATGGCACCAATAACGTGCAAAGCTCAACAAGAAAGACCAGCGGCACGACACAACACTGGAATGTCAATCCCGGCTACACAGACGGCGACATCTCCTACTGGTTTATCGACAACGCCATCGCAAGCACAAGCGTGAAGGCCACCCACCTCAACCTCCTCAACAACAACCTTAGCTCAGGGGCAGGAGTGATTTGTTTCGATGCCGGACACGGCATGAACGAGCAGTGGTATCTGAAATACGCAAAAAATGGATATTACTACATCATCAACCGGCTGTCGAACAAATACCTCTATTGCGGTGATGTGAAAACAGGCACCGAGCTGAGGCTGATGAATCCGCCGACGGAGGGAAGCACCACCGAGAGCCGCTATCTCTGGCGTTTCATGCCCCTCGACGCCACAACCGAGACCAAAGCGCCTGCAGCACCGGAAAACTTGAAAGCGAAAGCCCACAACAGCAGCGTCGAGCTCTGCTGGAATGCACCTGCCGACGAGGATTTGAAAAGCTACACACTCTTACGGCAGGAAGGCACGGAATGGAACACTATCGGCAGAAACATCACAGACACCTGTTTCTACGACAACACAGCATTGGTTGGAAAAGACTACACCTACAAGGTGATTGCCGTGGACCTCGCAGGCAACCGCTCAACACCCTCAGCCGAAGTGAAATCAGCCGTTAAAACAGGTAAGGGTATTCTCTGCCAGCTGCAGTTCGACGGCGACCTGACCGACAAGACTACCAACCATCTCAACGCATCGCTCTACGGAACAGAGACTTACAACCAGCTGGCATCAGTAGTGAAGTCAGGAACCAAGTCGCTCACGCTCAACGGGAAGTCGTATATGATGATTCCCTACTCCGCAGTTCATCACGATGAAATCACCATCTGCACTTGGGTACGGTGGAACTCCAGCAGCAGCAACTGGCAGCGTATCTTCGATTTCGGAAACAGCACCGACCAGTATATGTTCCTCACTCCGAGCAACGGCAGCGAGATGAGGTTCGTAATGAAAAACAAAGGTAACGAGCAAATCATCAGCACCAGCCAGCTTCCGGCAAGCAGCTGGCACCATCTTGCGGTGACCATTCTGCCCGACAGCACGACAGAAAAGGTAAGCGTGAAACTATATATCGACGGTGAGGAGAAAACCAGCGACGACAACTTCACAATCAAGCCGAGCGACATCGCGCCCTCACTTTGTTTCATCGGACGCTCTATGTTCAACAGCGACCCGATGTTCAACGGACGTATCGACGACTTCCGCATCTTCAACTACGCGCTCTCAGAAGAGGATATCAAGAAGGTGATGAATGACACCGGCGAAATATCCGAGGATATTCAGGAAGACGACGAGCCGGATGTGCTCAAAGGCGACGTCAATGAAGACGGGAAAGTGGATATATCCGATGTCGTGGCATTGATTAACCAGATGGCAGGAACCGCAACCTACCGCTACGCTGATGTCAACGAAGACAATGCGGTGAACATCTCCGACGTGGTGGCGGTCATCAACATCATGGCTGGCGGACAAACCAACGAAGAAGAATGAAAACCGGAAAAATCAACATACCACTACTTAGCATCAGCGCTGCCATGCACCTCATGGTTGACGGCATCTGCGTGTGTTGCCTCTATCTTATGGCGATGAACCTGCCGCTGAACCATATCATGGCGGTGTTCATCACTTACAACACGATGGCATTTCTCACACAGCCACTCACCGGACTGTATATCGACAAGGTAGGCAACAGCCACTGGCCGCTTATCACCGCCACCGGGCTGCTGGGAGTCGGAGCTGCAGTGGTTTACTGCCTCATCAGCATGCCTGCACTTCAGCAGGCTGCAGTGGGACCCTTCTTGGTGGCTTGCATCATCGGAGCAGGCAACTCTCTGTTCCACGTATGGGGCGGCAAGCAGACCATCCTGAAAGACGGGAACGACCCGAGGGCACTGGGTGTATTCGTATCAACCGGCGCTTTCGGACTGTCGCTCTCCTATGTGTTCTACTCCTGGACGCTGCTCATCATCTATCTTTTCGCCATGAGCGCGGCTTCCATGGGATATATCATGCTCGATCCGCAGAAAAAAAACTTTGCCGGCAGCGAGGAAGAGACGGCCGTTGACGGAACAACAAAGGGACAGCCGGTCAGCCTTACGACAGCATTGGTGTCGTTGGCTATTATCGGAATCGCACTGTTCGTGTTTATCCGCTCGTTTGTGGGTGAGTGGTTCTCCGGCTCCATCGTCAAAGACAAGGAAATCATCATCCTGCTTGTCGGTTTCGTTGCCATGGCAGGAAAGATGGCTGGCGGATGGATGATGAAAATCGGAGGATTGGTATCTTCTCTCTGCGTGATGATTGCCGCCACACTGATTTGCCTCGCACTCAAAGGACAAGGCAACACAGTCAATTTCATCGGGCTCTTCATGATAAACTGCACCATGCCCGTCACGCTATATCTCGCCAATTATGTGCTCAAAGGACGGGAGGCTCTCGCATTCGGTATACTCGCAGCCGCTCTCATGCCAGGATATTTCCTCTCACAACTGATGAGCTAACTCAAAACTCTATAAACTAAAAACTATAAACTATAAACTAAAAACTATAAACTAAAAACTATAAATGTACCTCCTTGAGCCTCTTATCCTGACCATACTCATTGAGCTGGGCGTACTTTACCTCCTGCTGGGCGAGAAACGTAAGAAAGTGCTGTGGGCGTCAGTGATAGTGAACTGCCTCACGAATGTGCCTCTCAATTTCATCCTGCATAGCAACAACTGGTATGGCACAAAGGAGATTCTTATCGGTGAACTGATTGTGCTGATTGTGGAGACTCTATGGTATTTCATCTTTGTCAGGAAATGGAGTCAGGCGTTCGTCTATGCCTTTCTCTGCAACGCCATCAGCTTCCTCATCGGACTGCTAATATTCCAAATCCGACTTATGATGCTGATTGATTAAAACGGCGCCGTTTTCAATATAAATTGTGAAAGTTCATAGTAACAGTAAATACTCTTTTCACTTTTCACTCTTTACTTTTCACTTAAAATATTTTTAAATATAATCAAATATGACCATCCAACTCTTAGACGAAATATACATGCCCGACCCCACTACAGAGGAAGAGACAGAGAAACAGCAGAAGCAGAAAGAAAAAGTACTGAAGAAAGCAGAGAAAGCAAAGCGTAAGGCCCTGAAAAAGGCAGAGAAGGCACGGAAAAAAGAGCTGAAGAAAGCAGCCAAGGCGCAGGCTGCCGGAATCACCCAAAATGCCGATGTCATCAACCTCGACGGGCAGAACGCCATCGCCACCGCATCCTTGCAGACCGACAACAGCACCGAAAGCCAGAACGTCATGATGGCGTCTGCATCTCCAGCCACGGCTCTTCTCTTGTCAGCCGCTCTCATTCTGCTCGCCACAGCAGCCATCTTCTACAAAAAGAAAGTAGCCAAATAAACAGCAAAACAAAGCGTAGGGTGTCTAAACAAAACCGCAAACAACCCATCACCAAAACTTATCCAAATCCCCATCCAAGCATGAAATAGCCGTAAGGCATGTAGAGACTCCCCGTGGGGTGTCTAAACAAAACCGTAAACAACCCATCACCAAAACTTATCCAAAAGTACGACCAGTAGGAGCCGGAGTCTCCGAGCTTCGAGCAGCACTCACCGTTCGGAATCACACAATGGCAATACCCACTATAACAATCTCACTACAAACTACAAACTATAAACTATAATCTACAAACTATAAACTACAAACTATAATCTATAAACTATAATCTATAAACTATAAACTAAAATTATGACCACATACTTCCTAGACGTACCAAATATCGAGTTTGAGATGTACTCTAAAAAAGAAATGCAACTCGACAAGAAAGAAGCGGAGCTGAATCAGCTTGAGAAAGACCTCAATCGACGCGAACGCTCTGTCAACCGCCGCGAGCAGGAACTTAAAAAAGTAAGTCCGCAGGTCTGGAAAGAAGCGAAAAAGGCGAAGAAAAAAACGAAGAAAAAAGCAAAACAAACATCGTACAACACCACAGACAACAACTTCCTGAACCTTTCTGCGAAAACGGCAAACACTAACGAGTCGGTGGTCGTGAACAAAGCCAGCATGCCCGGCTCCGACAACACAGCCGCATCATCCATCGGCTCCATCATCCTCATTGTTGCAGCCATCATCCTATGCGCCACATCCGCACTCTTCTACCGCAAACACCAAAACTAAATAAAAGTCAGCTCCAATCCCAAAGGAATTTAACTCCAATTTCTGAAAGAAATTTAACTCCAAATGAAATTTTAACTCACATTTAAAAAACATGAACATCATATTTTTAGACCATATCAGCCGCCCCGTCATCCAAAACAACGACGGACACCCCAAAGACACCGCCCAACAGTCTAAGGTTTTAATTCCTTTAAAGCCTAAAGATCCAATGGAGGATTATAGGCGGCAAAGGCAGGAACGGCGGGCAAGAGAATACGAAGCGGTTAAGGAGTATGAAAAAACGATTCCCCAGCGTGAGAAAGCACTGGATGCCCGCGAAAAACAGTTAAAGACACGTGAGGCAAAAATCGTCAAGAAAGAGCTGGAAATCATGGAGAAGGAGCAGCTACTGAAAGAATATGCCCCTGAGGAATGGGAGAGGATAGAAAAAGACCGGATTTGGAATAATTCAGATGATGAAACCGGCTGTCTGCAGAACGATGAGCAGAACATAAACCTCAGCCAAGCCACCTCCGGCACAACCACCACTATCGCCATGAGCAAAGCGTCACTCCCCGGCACCGACGACACCCAGTCATCGCCAGCCGGATCCTTTATGATGATATGTACCGCCTTGTTCCTCTGCATCGCCTCCGGACTGCTCTATCGCAAAAAACAGAGATAGTTTCCACTCTCTTATAACATCTATAGTATCTATAATCCCAATATTATTTATAAATTTCAAATTATTCAATATGAACATCAACTTCTTAGACGATGTATATGTGCCTGAGACAGACACCCTGACAGACACCCAGCAGGAGGAGGCGACAGACACCTGCACCACCATCCCGTCAGACAATGCCCAGGAAAGCAATAGTGAAAGCAATAGCGGAACGCTCTCAACCATTCTCCTCATCGCAGGCGCGCTCTTGCTCTGTCTCGCAATCGCCCTGATTTACAAGAAAAAGAAAAAATGAAGCGGCTACAAACAATAAACTATAATCTACAAACTACAAACTAAAATTCCCCATCACCAAAACGCTCCCAAATCCCCATCAACGCATGAAATAGCCTTAAAGCATGTAGAGACACCCCGTGGGGTGTCTAAATAAAACCGTAAACAACCCATCACAAAAACGCACCCAAATCCCCATCCACGCATGAAATAGCCGTAAAGCATGTAGAGACTCCCCGTGGGGTGTCTAAACAAAACCGTAAACAACCCATCACAAAAACCTCTCCAAAAGTACGGCTAGTAGGAGCCTGAGCCTCCGAGCTTCGAGCAGCTCTCACCGTTCTGAATCACACAATGGCAATACCCACTATAACAATCTCACTATAAACTATAAACTATAAACTATAAACTATAAACTAAAAACTATAATCACTATGACACTACAACTTTTAGACATGATTGACCCCCGGATTGAGCAGTACGAAAAACAGCTGCAACAAATCAGTCAAAGGCAGAAACAGCTGGACATGCTTGAGGAAGATCTCAATCAGCGGGAAGAGGATCTGAACAGCGTAGATCCTAAAGTATGGCAAAAAGTAGAGAAAGCCATGAAGAAAGATGAGAAGAAACAGCAGAAAAAAGCGCCACATCCTGAAAATTTGCTTGGAGCTGAAAACAAAACAACAGAAACTATTGTTGTAAACACTGCTGACATCTCGCACATTCCAGGAACCGACGACACATCCAGTTCGTCTTTCGGCTCCATCATCATGATTGTGGTCGCACTAATGCTATGCGCCACATCTGCCATCTTCTACCGTAAGCACCAAAAGTAGCGACTTACCCCCTATTTTCAAAGAAAATTAATTTTTTAAAAAACTATTTACTATGAACATATATTTATTAGACATACTTGGCGGTGACAGATGGCTGCAGCAGAGACGGGAACGCCAAAATCAGCAACGCCAGCAAATACAACAGTTGGAACAGGCTGTCACTGAAAACGAACGTGCACTGCAGGCCAGAGAGGCTCGCCTGCTCGAGCGCGAAGCCATGATTCGTTATAAAGAAGAGGCGCTTCAGAAGTATGCCCCCAAGGAATGGAAGAAAATCCTGCAAAAACGGGAACAGCGCAAGCAGCAGGGTGTCACAGGATGGAACCAGAACGATGAAAACGCCATCAACCTCTCGCACGCCGTCAGCGGAACCACCGCCCACATCGCTGCGAACACGCCATCTCTGCCGGCAAACGACGACAATCCGGCATCCTCCGGTGGCTCCCTGATGATGATATGTTCTGCACTCTTCCTCTGCGTCACGTCTGGACTCATCTACAAAAAACGCCAAAGGTAGGTATTTCAACTCCAATTCCGAAGGAATTAACTCCAATCCCAAAGAGATTTAACTCCAATCCCAAAGAGATTTAACTCCATCTGAAAGATTAAATATCCAAATTCCAAAAAATAAATCGTAAATCGTAAATCGTTAAATCGTAAATAATAATAGCTCCATCTGAAAGATTAACTCCAATTCCGAAAGAATTTAACTCCAAATTAAATAAAAAAATGAATTACACATTATTTTTAGACGCCGCCCTCCCTCCCCGTCTCTACCGCAAGGAGCAGAAACGCATGAAGAAGTTAGAAAAACAGCTTCAGAAACAAAAGCGTAAAGAGGAGAAGGCGAAGAAAAAGCAGATGAAGAAGCTGCAGAAGAAAGGCTTTGGCAGCTACTGGGAGCAGACCAGCATATTCAACGCCACCGACCAGGATGGCAACACGGCATTGACTACCGTCAGCGCCTCTGCTCCGGAACAGGAGAACATGATGATGGCGTCGGCATCAGGTGAATCTATCATCCTCATCGTGGCCGCAGTACTGCTGCTTGCCGCAACCGCCATGTTCTACAGAAAAAAGCAAAGCCATACAAAATAAACATAAGCCATGCACAAACTGATGTCGATGCCGCCGCTGATGGTGGGCTGTTTTCATGAGCTGACCGGACTCGACCGGAATGAGTATTACGTTACCTGCGACCCCGTCGGCCACCGCTTGGGAAGTGGAGGAGGTACCACCTGGCTGCTGGAGGAGTGCCACAAGGAGACTGCACCCGATGTTCCGTTCAGCGAGTGGCTGGGGCAGGAAAAACGGATGCTCATTCATGCCGGAGGACAGAGCCGCCGGCTGCCAGCATACGCCCCTTCTGGAAAAATCCTCACCCCGCTCCCCGTCTATCGGTGGGAACGAGGTCAGCGGCTCGACCAGACCTTGCTCGACGTGCAGCTGCCGCTCTATGAGGAGCTGCTCGACAAAGCACCGGCATCACTCCACACGATGATTGTCAGCGGCGACGTGTATGTGCGCGCCACGCAGCCACTCGGGGCTGTCCCAGAGGCTGACGTCGTCTGTTATGGCCTCTGGCTCGGAAGCCATATCGCAAAAAACCATGGTGTTTTTGTCAGCAGCCGCAAGTCGCCCGACGTGCTCAAGCAGATGCTTCAGAAACCGGCGGTGCAGGAACTGAACAACTTGCAGAAAGACCATTATTACCTCACCGACATCGGTGTCTGGCTGCTGAGCGACCGCGCGGTGGAGCTGCTGAGAGCACGTTCCAAAGATGCAGAAGGAGAATTTAAGGAATACGACCTCTACAGCCAGTTCGGTTGTGCGCTCGGCACCGACCCCACGGTGTCCGATCCAGAGCTGAACAGCCTGACTGTGGCGGTGCTGCCATTGCCGGGAGGCGAGTTTTATCATCTGGGCACCAGCCGCGAACTCATCTCGTCGATGCTCGCCGTGCAGAACCTCGTGAGCGACCAGCGGCGTATCATCCACAAAGACCGTAAGCCTCACCCGTCTATATTCGTCCAGAACTCAATCACCACATATCAGTTCACTGGAAGCAACACGGAGATATGGGTGGAGAACAGCCACATACCTGCCAGCTGGACACTGACGACAAGCCATGTGATTACGGGGGTGCCTGAGAACGAATGGGAGGTGCATCTGCGCCCGGGCGACTGCATCGATGTGGTGCCGGTTGGCGACAGCGATTTTGCCCTCCGCCTGTACCATATCGACGACAAGTTCGCAGGTGTGGAACAGCAGCAGAAACGTTTCCCCGTGGTCACGGCAAAGCAGCTGAAAGACAAAAAACTAATCAGCAGACTGATAAAAGACTGGCAGGAGGACGTGCTTTATGAAGGACCTGTCGACAGCACATCCGGCAACAGTTTCCTGCCTTTGACAGACCGCCTCAGCGCGGAGGAGTTGAGCTGCCATGCCGACTTGCGCCGGCTTTTCGCACAGCGGCGACAGTTCCAGCGTGACAACTGGCAGCAGCTGTCAGCCAACTGGAAGCACAGCGTCTTTTATCAGCTCGACCTCTATCATGCGGCACGGCAGTTCAAGGAGCTGGACATCCCCATGCCGGCACCGCTTCCCGACGACGCACCATTGATGACTCGTATCCACGATGCGATGTTCCGGGGAGAGGACGTAAAGGCGTTCGCACTGCTGCGCGACGACATTATCGAGTCGGTGCAGTCCGACCGGCAGGCACCCCGGCGGTCGGTGCAGTCCGACCAGATGGTTTGGGGACGCTCGCCCGTGCGTATCGACATCGCAGGCGGATGGACTGACACCCCGCCCTACTGCCTGATGGAAGGGGGAAATGTCATCAACCTCGCGATTGAGCTGAACGGACAGCTGCCGCTGCAGGCTTATGTCCGCCCTTGCTACGAGCCGCATATCGTCATTCGAAGCATCGACCTGGGCGCATGGGAAACCATCTCCGACTACGAGCAGCTTGCCGCTTACAACGAGGTGGGGAGCCCTTTCGCCATTCCCAAGGCAGCGCTCTGCCTCGCAGGGTTTCACCCCCGTTTCAGCAGCGAACGCTATGCCACACTCAAACAGCAGCTGACGGACTTCGGAGGTGGATTCGAGGTGACGCTCCTCTCGGCCGTGCCGAAAGGGAGCGGACTGGGCACCAGCTCCATCCTCGCAGCCACCGTATTAGGTGCCTTGAGCGACTTCTGCTCTTTAGGGTGGGACAAGCAGGAAATCTGCCGCCGAACGCTCGTGCTCGAGCAGCTGCTCACCACAGGCGGAGGATGGCAGGACCAGTTTGGTGGTGTGCTGGGCGGTGTGAAATTGTTGCAGACAGAGCGGGGATTCGTGCAGAGTCCTGTAGCACGATGGTTACCCGACGACCTGTATCTGCAGCCTGACTTCCGCGAATGCCATCTGCTCTACTACACCGGCATCACACGAACCGCCAAGCAGATTCTCGCAGAGATTGTGCGGCGGATGTTCCTCAATGAGCATAACGAGCTGCGGCTTCTCAGACGTATGAAAGAACACACACTTGAGATGTACGATGCCATACAGCGGCTGGATTTCACAGAGATGGGCAGGCTCATGCGGCGCACATGGCTTCAGAACCAGACAATCGACTCAGGCACCAACCCGCCTGAGGTGCAGGCATTGACAAGCCTCATCGACGACCTCTGTCTCGGCTACAAGCTGCCAGGCGCAGGTGGCGGCGGCTATCTCTATATGGTGGCGAAAGACCCCGATGCAGCACGCCTTATCCGGCAGCGGCTGAACAGCAATCCATCGAACGCAAGAGCCCGCTTCGTGGAGATGACCCTCTCCAAAACCGGCCTTGAAATCACCAGAAGCTGAGTTAGTTTATAGTTGGTAGTTTATAGTTGGTAGTTTATAGTTGGTAGTTTATAGTTGGTAGTTTATAGTTGGTAGTTTATAGTTGGTAGTTCCTATAGATTTTAGTTTATAGTTTTTAGTTCTTGTCTTCTTGTCTCCTAAAATAATTCAATATCCAAATAGAAAAATAAATCGGAAAACTTTGGAGCAGTGAGCGCAGAGCCGAACTCGTTCGAGCTATGCCGAGTCATGACAAAGTTCATGAAATAAATAGTAAATCGTAAATAGTAAATTGTAAATCGTAAATTGTAAATCGTAAATAGAATCATCTTCCATTCAAAAAAAACCGCCAGTTATCAATCAGCGGAACATCCACAGTCTGTTTCTGCTCGATAAAAAGACGCAGATAATAACGAATGTCGTAGGGGGTGTAGCTGACAACTCTGTGGGGCAGCTGCTCCTCCGGAATCCCAGCTCCAAGTGTGAGCATCTGACCGCCTCCGTTGGCACGGTGCCCGATAGTCGTCACGGTATATGCTTTGTCCAACTGGAACTCAGTTCCGTTGGACATTTTTTTGATATGTATTTTCTCTCCGAAAGGTTTGGTCACATCCACCTCGTAGTCGATTCCCGCTGCGTTGTCGAAATTGAAATACAGGTTTTTGAACACTTGCTTTCCCGTAGCCGGGTCAAGGTCTGTCTTGAGCAGCTGCTCGTCTGGACCGCTCACGGTGTTGGTCCACAGCCAGTAGCTGCGTTCAAGCAGGTTCTTGATTTCCTGCCCGCTCATGCGGATGGTGTAAAGCCGGTCCTCAAACCAGTATATCGTGTAGAGGTCTGCCACGAAAAACGGCCCCGGTTCGATAACGGAATCCATGAAATAAGGTGAGCAGATGCTGATGTCGGCATGGGAAACGGAAAGCTGCAGCGTATGGATGAGCGACATATAATGCGACGGACCGAGATACGCCTTGGAGATGTCGAGCCGCGTACGGAGCGTGCCGAGCCGGGTGGATGTGTAGTCAAGCACCAGCCGGAACGCCCCATCGAACTGCCGCCGGAATGTGCCCAAGCTGTTGTTTTCATAACGTCTGATATCATGCAGCTGCCCTTCAATGTTGAGATGCCCATGGGCGTCTGCCTCAACCACAACCTCACCGATCTCATAACCGTAGCAGCCGGCATTCAGACAGGTCACTTGATTTTCCCCGTTATTGGCCACCGTCTCCACACGGCTGAAATGGTCGTGCCCGAAAAGCACGAGGTCGTAACCGCCACTCTGCTCCGCCAGTGCCTTCGTGATGTTCTCACACCACGAAGTGTCATGCAGTCCCCCTTTCCAGCCGCTGTGCAGCAGGGCAATCAGCAGGTCGGGCTGCTCCGTCTGTCGGATTCGTTCCGCCCATCCGGAAGCACTCTCAAGAATGTCATGAAATGTATAGTCCTTGCACAGCTCATCCGGCAGCCACCGTTTGGTGGCAGGTGTGGTGAATCCCACCACCGCTATTTTCATCCCTCCACGCCGTATCACAGCATATGGAGCGAACGGATGACCGTCCTCACTGTCGGTGATATTCGCCGCAAGCAGCGGATAACCCGACGACTGCTGAAACCGCCGCATCGCCACCGCTCCCGACTCTATATCATGGTTGCCCACCGCTCCGGCGTCATAACCCACGAAGCGGCACATCTCCCCCACCCTGTGCGTCCCGTCATTATCAATATAATTAAAGAAATACGCTTCCGGACCGCCTTGAATCATATCTCCACCGTCGAGCAGCAGCACGTTCTCCTCGCCATACCGTCTGCGTTGTTCTGTCACAAAAGCACAGACCCGTTGCAGGCTTCCGTCCCCCTCGTGTCGGTAGCGGAAGTCGTAGGAAAAGTAGTTCCCGTGAATGTCTGTCGTGAAAAATATATGAAGCGGCATGTTGTTGAGTTTTTTTAGTCTTTCGTTCTGCAAAGTTACAAAAAACAAACGACGGCAGAAAAGCCCATGCCGATGACACGAGGATGGTGAGTGTCGGGACACAAGCCGGCTGCCAAAGCCAGGTCGTTACCGGCATCATTCTACTCCTTGATGACAGGCCGTACGGACAAACCATACTGTCGTCCTTGGTCGCTAACATTGCCCTTATTCAAATCCGAGAAATAAAATTCGTTGGCCTTCTCCTTGCTGAATTCGTACATCGTGGACAGCCAATAGTGACCAATTAACTGGAGAATCGACAGGTCTTTAAAACGTTCGCCCGCAACGGGTAGGAACAGGATGCCTTTGCCAGGTGAGGAGAATTCCTGACCTTTTACTCCGTTGACTGTGACAAAACTACATTTACAGTTGTCCAGAAGGGATTGTATCTGATTTTGGTTAGGCATCTGCCATTGACCGCCCCATTTCACGTGAGCGACATCGTAATCCGTGCCGGCAATATCGTTGCCGATGTTGCGCATGGTTTCATTACTGCCGTCACAATGCGAATAGGTGTTCAAATCGTAATAATCCTTCTCCTCTGTCTCACCCCAAGCGTAGTAGCCGCCAATTTCCAGCGGATTTGAAGCGCCGACATTGCAGCAAGACCACTTACCCGCTGGCCCCATATCGATGATGTGAGGATGATTGGAATCAGGGCACCAGCCGGATGCCACCGCCAAATCTTCCGTGTCGTCTTTTCCCACAAAAACAGGACGTACTGATCCACCTAAATTACGTTTGAAGGCATCATAAATGAACGCGCCGTTAATGTCAATGTGGATAGAATATGCATTAGGGGAATTAGGGGAGTAGTTTTGATTCGCTGTTGACAAACAGTAATATCCATCAGTGCCACTGCTAATATTCGCGTCATCCCTTTGGAAGCCCGCAGCGGGTAAAAAGATTGTGCCACCATTTGAAGCAGTTAGTTTTTGACCATAGACACCGTTGACGGATATCCATTCACTGAGGCATACGCTTAAAAGCATTGTTCCTTTCTCATGGTTCGGCATACACCAATTGCCCCTCCATCTATAGTGGGCAACATCATAGTCTGTGCCAGAGATGTCTTTGCCGATGTTGATTACGGTTTCGGAAGAGCCTCCACAATACGAGTAAGCTCCCCAAGAGTAATAATCCTTCTCCTCGACTTCTCCCCATGCGTAGTAGCCGCCATATTCCAAGGGATTGGATGCACCGACATTGCAGCACGACCATTTACCCGCCGTTCCCATATCGATGATATGCGGATGGTTGGTGTCAGGACACCATCCGTTTTTCACAGCGGGGTCTTCATTAACGGGTGGATTATTCCCGCTTCCGCCGTTGGCTATGATGTTGATAATCGCCACAATATCGGAGATGTCCACATCGGTGTCGCCATTCACATCTGCGTCTTCAAAGGATGCGATGCCGGCTATTTGGTTGATGACGGCAACCACATCGGAGATATCCACCTTTCCGTCACCGTTCACATCGCCTTTCACCTTTGGATTGGGCAAGGAGACCGGTGGAATAATGGTGCGACCGTTGAGGTTGTCTGCAGTGACCATTTCTTTCGTATCCTCATACACAAAGTCCGAGTTCAGGGTCACCGTGGCTTTCACCGACGACATATAGATCCGGTCGGTCTTGTCACGCCATCCAAGCGAGAGCGTGCCCGGCCCACCTTCATTGCCCGATGAACGTCCGGGGCCGATGCCGTAACCACCCATATCTCCGCCAATGGCAGTCACATTGCCGCCGTTGATGGTCACACTGCCGCCTTCGCCG
>JAEEOB010000203.1 GCA_016284045.1 Bacteroidaceae bacterium | reverse complement strand
CTCGCATAACGGCACAGCCACACAGGTGGAGACAATACCGATAGGAGTGCTCATCATGTCTTTGAACAGCTGCTCGTATTCCAGAGGCAGCTTGATGGCGAACTGGCTCTCAAGCAAGTCGTTAAGCACTGTGCCTCCAAACAAGGCGAAAAGCACAGCGACAAAAGCGACAAACAGACTGGCGACTCCCACACGGGGAAAACGGAAAGAGCGGCGCAAACGAAACCCACGTACAAGCATCATCACGCCCACAATCACGACTGCAGACACAAGCTGAGCCCATCCGGCAACGTTTCCGAGTCGCAACACTTCGTCGGAGGAAGTAGATGAATACATCAAGACAGTCTGGACAACAAACTGGCCGAACAACTGACAGACGAAATAAATCAGCACTGCCACCAACGGCCAAAGATATATGTCAATCGACTTACTTATGTTCATTTCCTCACCAAATAATATGCAAAGTTAGCAAATAAATGGAAGAATAAAGAATGAAGAATAAAGAATTTAACCATAAATGATGTTTTTGAGATTTTTTTACGTAATTTTGCAAAACTTTTACTTTCACACAGCGATTATGACATCTCGTATTCTTGTCGTCTCGTCTTCCTGACTTCTAAAAATCCAAAAATATGTTCAGAAAATTCATACTGGCGGCTATCTTCGCTATCACACAAACGGCTTCGGTATCAGCACAGACAGCCAATGCCGACACCATCAAAGCATTCAAAACAGCACAAAAAGCACAAAAACTACTGAAATCGGGTAAAACAGATAAAATCAACAAGGGGATTGAGCTATACAAACAGGCGGGTGCTCAGGGATTGCCATCCGCTTGCCGTTTTCTTGCTGAGCACTACCGTACTGCAACACCACCCGACACGGCACAGTCAGTACACTGGCTTGAGATTCTCGGGGATCTCGGTGACTCAACTGCCATCGACCGACTCGTGGACATCTACAGCGGCAAACTCAGCAACGAGGGATATTACACCAATCCTGACAACGAGAAAATTGGAGAATGGAGCAAGGTGCTGGCAAATAGGGGAAGCCGTAAAGGAACGGAGGCATACGCAAACTACTGCCTGGCTAAAGGCGACACAACACAGGCCATCGGATGGCTGGAAAAAGCGGCAGATTTACAATCCATGCAGGCGTGCAAGGCTCTCGCTAGCATCTATGCCTCACCTGGTAACAATCAGTCAGGCGAAAGGGCTTTCATATACGCCACAAAAGCTGCTGACGACGGCGACAAGGAATGCCTGTACCTGTTAGGCAACATGTACAAAGCGGGATTCGGATGTGAGAAAGACCTCAACAAAGCCATCAGCACACTGGAGAAATGCGCTGACTTTAAAGACAGCAAACTCATCATCGCATCATGCAAGACGGAGCTGAACGGTGGGAAAAACGACCCCAGTACTTTCGCCACATTCCTCGAAGCAGCGCAGAACGGCAATGAAACTGCACAATTCATCGTAGCTCAATGCTACTATAGTGGCGACGGTGTGGAACAAAATGCGGACGAAGGATGGAAATGGATGGAGAAAGCGGCTGAAAACAATGTTGCATACGCACAGTATTCCTGCGCCATGCAGATGCTCAGTGAACAAGGAAACGGGCCTAAAGACCCAGCCAAAGCCATGGAATGGCTGAAAAAAGCAGCAGAACAAGGAATGCCGGAAGCACAGGCTGACCTCGCATCTGCCTATTTGGAAGGACGCAACGTCGAAAAAGATGAGAAGAAAGGAGTGGAAATGCTCGAAAATGCCGCACAACAGGGGAACCCCATGGCAATTGCTGTTTTGGCGGCATACTATATCAACCACAGCACATCGGAGGAAGACCACACAAAAGGCGTTGTCCTGCTGCAGACTCTTGCAGCAGCCGGAGATCCAGACTCTCAGTTCAACCTCGGAGTGTGCTACATGAACAGTGTGGGAACCAAAGAACTGGTCCAGGAACAGAAACTCGTTAATGACGAGCTGAAGAAAATGGGAGAAGGGAAGGAACTGACAGACTTGCAGATCGCGGCATACTGGCTGGAAAAAGCTGCTGAAGCAGGACACCCACTTGCACAGCAGAACATAGGGCTACTAATCGTACAGCAAATCATACCAGGCGACCAGCAGAAAGCTTTGGAATACATCAGAAAAGCCAGCGAATCAGGACTTGCACAGTCGCAATACACACTCGGAATGCTCACTCTTACCGGACAGGCTGGTGTGAAGCAAAACACCAACGAGGGTATTGCTCTACTGAAAAAAGCTGCTGAAGGAGGAATGCCCCAGGCACAGAACGACCTCGGGCTCATTTACATGCAAGGAGGGAACGGCGTAAAACAAAATGCAGCCATGGGCTATAACTGGCTGAAAAAAGCGGCAGCACAAGGTCACCCTGCTGCAATGTTCTATCTCTCACTTTGCTATGCATCTGGACAGGGAACAACCATCAACCGCCCTGAAGCAAAGAAATGGCTGCAGAAAGCAGCACAGCAGGACATCGACTCAGAAGTGAAAAAAATAGCAAAGGATGCACTTAAACAGTTCTAAAAAATCTAACTGTATTATTATATAGAATCCAAACTAAGTAATAGTGAAAAAATAAGTTAGGAAAATTTATCTTAGATTTTTGAGCTATTTTTCAGTTGGTCAGAGGGAGTGATGCGGGCATCATGACCGATGAACAGCTGGAAAAGAGCCAAAAAGATAAGTTTATATCTTGAATGATTGCCTGCATTAAATTTACTAAGTTATTTTTTTACTGTTGCTAAAAACTCAGTTACTCTTTCCGAACTGATTAATATAATTATAGGTGACTGTACGAAGGCCATCTGGTATTTCATGGCCGATGGAGCTATAAAGCGCATGGTATTTCTCTTGAACACGCTTCCACTTCTGTTCATAATAATCCTGACAAGACAACATCTTACCACCGTCGTCGGACTGAAGAAACACCATACCCTTATAGTCTTTGGCGTCGTTCGTGGAAAGATAAAGCTTACGGGCCTCGTTGTACAGAGCGTCGTTCAGAATCTCCAGCGCCTCATCATCTTTGTTGAGAAGATGAAGTTTCATCACCTCACTGCGCATGATCGACTTCTCTGCCAGTCCCTTATTACACACCTTTGCCTTCAGCGACTTGATATCGTTGGTGGCACGCCAGAAACGGACAAGCATAAACAGGAAAATAGCTATCAGCACAAATAAAAGAACGGTGATGACAGTCAGGTCTGACTCAACAATACCGTCCGAAATCTGGGCCGACAAATGGATACATGGTAATGCAAAAAAAAGGATAAAGATAAAATAAAAACGGTACATAGCTGCCAGATTGAATGTTATTCGACAACAAAAGTATTAATTTTTTTTGCAAACTGCAACAATTTTACATGTTTTTTAAAAAAATCACTTGTTTATCACCCCTTAATGCCACCGATATTTGTAAAAATGTAATAATTAGCGTATTTTTGCAAGCAAATAAGTAACTGAACACAAAAAACGAATCCATAAGCCAGATAATCTCAACACTAACTAAAAACCAAAAACTAAAGATAAAATGGACACATCATTCATCAAAATCAACAAAGCCGACAATGTGGCTGTAGCTCTCACAAAGCTTAACAAAGGACAGAACGTGGAAATCGACGGACAGTCTATCATCTTAAAAGACGATATCCCATACGGACATAAATTCCTGTTGAAAAACCTTGAAGCCGATGAGAACGTAATCAAATATGGTTATCCCATCGGGCATCTGAGAATAGCTGCCGAAGCTGGCTCTCTCGTTGACGACCGCCATATCCAGACCAATCTAGCCGGGCTGCTCGACTACACATACCACCCTGTTTTCACAGATGACGACCTTCGGCAAGGAAACGACTGCCATGTCGATTGTCCGACTGAAGGACTGCCCACCACATTTATGGGCTACAGGAGAAACAACGGGGATGTCGGAATCAGAAACGAACTGTGGGTCATCCCGACTGTAGGCTGCGTTAACGGAGTGGTCAACCAGATTGTGGAGGAGCTGAAATCACAGACCGGATTTGAGAACCACACACCTGGTTGCGGAATCGACAGGATTGTGGCGTTCAACCACAACTACGGTTGTTCACAGCTAAGTGAAGACCATGAGAACACACGAAAGATTCTTCGTGACATGGTTCTGCACCCTAACGCGGGGGCGGTGCTCGTGGTGGGACTAGGCTGCGAGAACAACCAACCAGACAAATTTGAGCAAATGCTCGGAGATTACGACAAACAGCGTATCCGCTTCCTCGTCACTCAAAAAGTTGATGGCGACGAAGTGGAAGAAGGCGTGAGAATCGCAAAACAATTGTTTGCCAATGCCTGCAAAGACCAACGTACAGAAACATCTTTATCTGAATTGAGGATTGGACTCAAATGCGGTGGATCCGACGGGCTCTCCGGAATAACTGGAAATCCACTGCTCGGAGTGCTCAGCGACTACATTGTCTCACTTGGAGGAACATCCGTTTTGACGGAAGTGCCAGAAATGTTTGGAGCTGAGACCATACTCATGAACAGATGTGCCGACAGACAGCTATTTGAACAAACAGTGAAGCTCATCAATGACTTCAAAAGTTATTTCCTCAGTCACGGGGAACCAGTGGGAGAAAACCCATCACCTGGAAATAAAGCTGGAGGCATCAGCACTTTAGAGGACAAGGCTCTTGGATGTACACAGAAATGCGGAAAAAGCGCAGTCAGAGGAGTCCTTGGATATGGAGACCGAATCAGCCAAAAAGGACTCAACCTGCTTTCTGCGCCTGGCAACGACCTTGTCGCATCAACAGCACTCGCTGCAGCCGGATGCCACATCGTGCTCTTCACTACTGGAAGAGGAACACCTTTCGGAACATTCGTCCCAACAATGAAAATATCAACCAACAGCAACCTTGCTAACAGAAAGAAGACTTGGATTGACTTCAACGCAGGCGTGCTGGCAGAAGGAGCAACCATGGACGACACCTTTAGGCAGTTCACACAGAAAGTGGTCCAAATCGCTAATGGCCAACCAACGTGGAACGAACAAAAAGACTACCAGGAAATATCCATTTTCAAAAACGGTGTCACGCTCTAATATTTTGTAATATAAGAACAATCGTACATAGTAAATCTTCAAATCGTAAATCTTCAAATCATAAATCTTCAAATCGTAAATCTTCAAATCGTAAATCTTTAAATCATAAATCTTTAAATCATAAATCTTTAAATCATAAATCTTTAAATCGTAAATCTTCAAATCGTAAATCTTCAAATCGTAAATCTTCAAATCGTAAATCTTTAAATCATAAATCTTTAAATCATAAATCTCAATAGTGTCCCACCCCCCAAAAACATATTTCAAAGCCTTCCGGGCATTGTCACCATTGCTGGTGTTTCTTTTATTATACCTTGTCACAAGCCTAATCCTCAATGACTTCTACAAGGTACCCATCACTGTGGCTTTCCTGGCATCATCAATCTACGCGCTGGCTATAACACCAGGCAAACTGACCGACAGCCTGACGGTTTTCTCTAAAGGGGCTGGCGACAACAACTTGCTGCTTATGCTCTGGATTTTCATCATGGCAGGAGCATTCGCATCAAGTGCAAAAGACATGGGGGGAATCGACGCTACGGTAAACACGGCTTTAAGATGGCTTCCGGCAAATATTATTCTCCCAGGGCTGTTTTTCTCTGCTTGCTTCATCTCTCTTGCCATCGGATCCTCAACAGGGACTGTTGCTGCCCTAGTGCCAATCGCATGGGGATTGTCGGGAGAGATCAACACCGACCCGGCTATGATTGTGGGACTTGTTGTGGGAGGAGCTTATTTCGGTGACAACCTCAGTTTCATAAGCGACACAACCATTGTGGCCACACAGACTCAGGGATGCAAAATGAGCGATAAATTCAGGGAGAACATAAGAATTGTCGGCCCCGTGGCAATTATAATGATAACCGCATATTATTTCATCGGAAGAGATGTCAAGGGCATCGAAGATATTCCTGAGGTGGACTTCATCAAAGTGGTCCCCTACCTCATCGTCATCATCAGTGCCATGAGCGGAATGAATGTAGTGATTGTGCTGATGTGTGGACTTGCACTAACAGGAATTATCGGAATATGCCAAGGAACTTTCACCGTATGGGAGTGGCTAGCATCCATCCAGCGGGGAATCACAAGCATGTCTGACCTCATTATCATGACACTGCTCGCGGGAGGTATGCTGTCCATTATCAGGCACAACGGCGGCATCAACTATCTCATTAAAGCACTGTCAATGAAAGTGAGCGGAAAACGAGGAGGTGAATTCTGCATCTCATGTATGGTCGTGCTAGTCAACATGTGTACAGCCAACAATACAGTAGCACTCATAACTGTCGGACCGATAGCGAAAGACATCTCCAATAAATATGGCATTTCACCACGAAGAGCAGCCAGCATTCTCGACACCATGTCGTGCTTCACACAGGGCCTGCTCCCATACGGAATTCAGACACTTATGGCTGTTCAACTAACATCCAACATGCTCACACCTATCGATGTCGTGTCACACCTCTACTATCCCATGCTTATCGGGATTGCGGTTATCATATCCATCATCATCGGCTCTAAGACAATAAAAAAGGCAGACACATAAATTGTCCGCCTTTTTTATTCCTTTATTCTCGGCATTCCGGTTTCATCAGAAACCACCACCAGGGCCACCGAAGCCGCCACCGCCGCCGAAGCCGCCACCGCCACGACGGCCACCAGGACCACCGAAGCCACCGCCACGACCACCAGGGCCGCCAAAGCCACCACGACCACCAGGACGAAGGAATACTTGTGCTGCCTGAGCCGGTGTCAGAATCTCAAGAAACTTTGGGAGATACTGCTTGTCAACCTCTAACTGCTTCTCCTGACGGAGAAAATTTTTCTCTATCAGCTCATTAGCACGCTCATCTGTCAGGTTGTCAAAATCGATACGCTGCTCCTCACCTTCGCTGTCTCCGCCACGAGGATTCACAACATTATGGCGCGTGTTCTGATAATCGAGATAAAGAGCAGTGAACAAATCCTTCTTCTCATCCTCAAGCTTAAGCTGACGAACCAGGCGGGATGCCTGACGGTTGAAAACCTCTGCAATGTTCATGTCATTACGGCGTTCACGACGACGCTCGTTGTTGTCCTGGGCGGACACATTTGCTGTGACTGTCAAAGCCAACAGCATAACAAAAATCGTTTGTTTCATAGAGTCAAATAATTATAATTGTGATAATCTGTTTAACAAAAAACAAGGATGAAATCATAATAACTCCCTCCATTTCCTTGCTTTATCATTTATTTGACACTAAAAAACACGAAAAGTTTAAAAGCAAAAACAAAAAAATGGTTTAAATGCCTCTTTCATTCATCAAAACCCTATCCGATTTTCGATATCTTCTTGATAGCATCAAAATCGATAATCTTGATTTTCCTACCGTCGATAGCAACAATTTTCTCAGTAGCAAATGAAGAAAGCGTGCGGATGGCATTTGCTGTCGTCATGTTCGACAAGTTGGCCAAATCTTCACGAGTGAGATAAATGGAAAGAGTAGCACCATCTTCTTCTAAACCATAGCTTTCCTGAAGAAACAAAAGTGCCTCGGCAAGTCGTCCACGGATGTGTTTCTGTGTGAGTGAAACTGTTCGCTGATCCGAGACACCAAGGTCTAAAGAAAGCTGACGTACGAAAAAAAGCGAAAGTTTGATGTTCTCCTCCATCCAACGGTAAACCACATCCATCGGAATTTCACAGATATATGAGGTCTCGAAAGCAGAGGCAGCAGTAACATAGTTCTGATTGGCAAAATAGGCACGATAACCAAGATACTGAACCGGCTTGATCACACGGATTATCTGAGTGCGACCGCCAACACCGCTCTTATAAACCTTTACCTTGCCCGAAAGCAGACAAAGCAGGCTCATCGGTACGTCACCCTCATTATATATCAGCTCATTTTTCAAGTACTTGCGAATAGTTATATGCTTTCGAAGCTCAGCACGCTGACGGTCTGTCAGCATGTCGGCAAGACCCTGAATCTTTGCTAGAGTTTCGCCCATCGACATGGATTCTCTCTTCATTTTGTATTCGAATATAATGAGGTATTTGAAAGGGGAGAAATTAAAATAAAACCAGTGATTAAGAAATGTATGCAAAGTTACATCATTTTAATCCAACAGCCAAGAAAAAGGTGAAAAAAATATGCTAAATAACATATTTTGCTCCGCCTCTTTGCTTCTCTTTACGGAAAAAGTTATTTTTTTACGTTTTTTTTTGGCAGTTACACGAATTATTGCTAAATTTGAGCAACAATAGTTGTTTTGAAAACACACCTTAAAAAAACAATACTAAACTATGAGTTATTTACGTTTCGACAAAACTTTAATGACCAATTTGCAGGAGTCTTTACCCAAAGAAATTCTGCGGACTAACCGTTCCGGTGCCTACTCTTGTTCGTCAATTGTAGATTGCAACACGCGGAAATATCATGGGTTGTTGGTGGTACCAGTACCTGATATCGATGACGAAAACCACGTGTTGCTCTCATCGCTTGACGAAACAGTCCTTCAGCACGGAGCGGAATTTAACCTTGGGCTCCACCGCTACCTCGGAGGAAACTACTCACCTAACGGACACAAATACATCCGCGAGTGGGAATGGGACAAAGTGCCGACTACTCTCTACAGAGTAGGAGGAGTTATCCTGAAAAAAGAAAAAGTGTTTCAGCATTTCGCCAACAGAGTGCTAATCAGATACACACTCATTGACGCGCACTCCGTCACAACACTCAGACTCAGGCCTTTTCTAGCATTCAGGAATGTGGAATCCCTTACGCATGAAAATAGCATAGCAAGGCAAGACTATAGCCTTTGCGACAATGGTATTAAAACAAAGATGTATGAAGGATATCCAGACCTTTTCATGCAAGTGAGCAAGAAAAGCGAATGGCATTTCGACCCACACTGGTACAGAGGTATTGAATATCAGAGGGAAATGGAACTTGGTTATGACTATGCTGAAGACCTCTACGTGCCTGGCTATTTTGAATTCAACATCAAAAAAGGAGAAAGCATCGTTTTCAGTGCAGGAGTGAAAGAGCTGCCTATGAGGACTGCGAAAAAGCTTTTCGACGAAGAAGTGGAGGTGCACAAGAGCAGAGACAGCTTCGTGCAATGCCTAATCAACGCAGCTCACCAATTCCATTACGAAAAAGATGGAGAGGAATATATCATTGCAGGATACCCATGGTTTAAATGCAGGGCACGCGACACTTTTATTTCGTTGCCAGGACTGACCATCGCTTTTGGAGAGAAAGACCACTTCAAAGCTGTAATGAGCACATGTCTCAAAGCCATCGATGACATCATCAACAAAAGGAGGGTGTCTGTGAACATTTACGAGATGGATGCCCCTGACGTATTGCTTTGGGCTGTCTGGTGCATACAGCAGTATGCCATGTTAGAATCCAGACAGGAAGCCATTGAGATGTATGGGAAAACCATATACGACATCATCAACTTCATCAAAGACGGAGAACACCCCAACCTGTTTATGCATGAGAACGGACTGCTTTACTCTAATGGAAGAGAAAAAGCAGTCACATGGATGAACAGCTGCGTCAACGGAAAACCATGTGTACCAAGAAGCGGATATATTGTGGAATTCAACGCTCTGTGGTATAACGCACTCAAATTCTGCGCCACAATACAACAGGAACTCGGATTCAATGACGGTGCCAACCAGATGAACACACTTGCCGACAAGGTTGGAGAAAGCTTTAAGAACACATTCCTCAACCAACACGGATATCTGCTCGACTATATAGACGGGGATTTCATCTCATGGGAAGTGAGACCAAACATGCTCATAGCAACGTCCCTTGAGTTCTCTCCACTATCGAAATCAGAGAAGAAAAAGGTGCTTGACATCTGTACGAAAGAACTGCTCACAAGAAAGGGAATCAGAAGTCTGTCGCCTAAAAGCGGAGCATACAACCCGATTTATGAGGGAGGACAAGCACAAAGAGATGCGGCATATCATCAAGGAACAGTCTGGCCTTGGATGGCGGGATTCTATCTCCAGACATGTGCAAAAGTCTATAATAAGTCGGCTTATTCCTTCATGGACCGTATTTTCGTCGGATTCGAAGAAGAACTGAATTTCCACTGTATCGGAACGCTGCCGGAACTATTCGACGGAAACCCACCATTCCACGGAAGAGGTGCCCTCTCTTTCGCCATGAATGTAGCTGAGGTGCTCAGAATGAACAGAATTATGAATGACATGTTTAATAAATTAAAATAGGAAGTATATGAGAGTTTTAATGTTCGGATGGGAATTTCCACCTAAAATCTACGGAGGACTCGCTGTAGCATCCTATGGAATAACAAAAGGACTGAGCCTCCAGAACGATGTACAGACCATTTTCTGCCTTCCTAAACCATGCGGAGAGGAAGAGAGCTTCCTGAAAATCATTGGAATGAACCAGGTTCCAATCGTATATAAAGACCTTGATTACGATTACGTGAAAAGCAGGATGCCTAACTATATGTCACCCGAAGACTACTATAACTTCAGAAATCACATCTACAACGACTTCTCCTATATGAATGTCAACGACATGGGGTGTATGGAGTTTGCAGGAGGATATCCGGGTAACCTGCACGATGAAATCAACAACTTCTCTATTATTGCAGGAGTGGTGGCCAGAGCTGAACAGTTCGACATCATTCATGCACACGACTGGCTGACATATCCAGCCGGGGTAAATGCCAAACATGTGAGTGGAAAACCGCTTTGCATTCATGTGCACGCCACAGATTTCGACCGTTCCAGGGGGAAAGTCAACCCCACGGTCTATTCAATTGAGAAGAACGGTATGGACTATGCTGATTGCATCATGTGTGTAAGTGAGCTCACCAGAAATACCGTCATCAAAGAATACCATCAGGATCCCAACAAGGTATTTGCCATGCACAATGCCGTTTACCCTTTGTCGGAAGAACTACAGAATCTTCCAAGACCAGACCACTCCAAAGAGAAAGTTGTCACTTTCCTCGGTAGAATCACCATGCAGAAGGGACCAGAGTATTTTGTAGAGGCGGCAACAATGGTGCTCCAAAGAACTAGAAACATTCGCTTCTGTATGGCGGGATCAGGCGACAAACTAGAAGATATGATTAAAATGGTGGCTGAAAGAGGCATTGCCGACAGATTCCATTTCCCGGGATTCATGAGAGGAAAGCAGGTGTATGAATGTTATAAGGACAGCGATGTCTTTGTCATGCCAAGCGTCAGCGAGCCTTTTGGAATTGCACCTCTTGAAGCCATGCAATGCGGAACGCCATCTATCATCTCCAAACAGTCGGGATGCGGAGAGATTCTCACAAACGTCATCAAGACTGATTATTGGGATATTCATGCCATGGCGGATGCCATTTATTCCATCTGCACGAACCCAAGCCTCTTCAATTACCTACAACAGGAGGGAAAGAAAGAAGTGGATGGAATCACATGGGAGAAGGTAGGACTGAGAATAAGGAAACTCTACGACAACCTGATCCATTAACACCGACAAAACCACCTTAACTAGAAGACTTTATCCAATTATTTCCAAATACTTTTCAAACGAAAAAACATAACTTATGAAAACAATATGCTTATATTTTGAGATTCATCAAATCATACATCTCAAACGCTACCGTTTCTTCGATATCGGAAGAGACCATTATTATTACGATGACTATGAGAATGAACGCTCCATCACAGAAATCGCCAACAAAAGCTATGTGCCTGCACTCTCTGCGCTCATTCAGATGGCAAAAGAGAACGACGACTTCAAAGTAGCGTTCTCACTTTCGGGAGTGGGACTGGAACAGCTGGAAATCTATGCTCCTCAGGTAATCGATCTCCTGCAAGAACTTAACCACACAGGAAAGGTGGAATTCTTATGCGAACCCTACAGTCATGGACTGGCATCACTTGGAAACGAAGATTGTTTCGAGGAGGAGTGTATGAGGATGAAAGCGAAAATCAAGGAGGTGTTCGGCAAAACGCCCAAAGTGTTCAGAAACTCATCACTCATCTACAACGACGAAATCGGAGCTCATGTAGCATCGATGGGATTCAAAGGAATGCTTACAGAAGGAGCAAAGCATATTCTCGGATGGAAGTCACCTCATTTCGTCTATACAAACGCATTGAACCAAAATCTAAAGCTCCTGCTTAGAGACTATAAGCTTTCTGATGATATTTCGCTCAGATTCAATAATGCCGCTTGGGAAGAATATCCGCTTTTCGCTGACACATATATGGACTGGATTGCAGCTCTGCCAGAGGAGGAAGAGGTAATCAATATCTTCATGGAGCTTAGCGCACTCGGTATTTTCCAGCCACTATCGTCAAACATCCTTGAATTCCTGAAAGCGCTCCCAGCTTGCGCAAAAGCAAGAGGCATCACATGGGCAACACCAACTGAACTCTGCACTAAAGCAAAACCTGTGGGACCGCTCAACGTGGCATACAATATCAGCTGGGTAGATGAGGAAAGAGACACGTCGTGCTGGCTCGGAAACGAGATGCAGCGGGAAGCATTCCGCAAACTCTATAGCATTGCAGACCGGGTGAGGATCTGCGACGACAGGAGAATCAAGCAAGACTGGGACTATCTACAGGCATCGAACAATTTCAGATTCATGACGACCAAACCAACGAGCGTGGGAATGAGCAGAGGCATTTACGAAACTCCATTCGAAGCGTTTACCAACTACATGAATATTCTTGGTGACTTCATCAGCAGAGTAAACAGACTCTATCCGCCAGAAATTGAAAACGAAGAACTTAACTCCCTCCTCACAACCATTAGAAACCAGGGAGAGGAGATTGAGAGGAAAGACAAAGAAATTGAGAAACTGCGCCGGATGCTCAACAAGTTTGATGTAGAAGATGAAGAACAAAAAAATGATTCCACCAAGAAAGTAGCAGCTAAGAAAGAACCGGCCAAGAAAGCTCCAGCTAAGAAAACGGAGGAGAAAAAAGCCGCTGCAAAGCCTATTCCAAAAACAACCGCCGTAAAGAAATCGCCAACTAAAAAACCGGCTGCAAAGAAAGACACCAAGAAATAATATCTTTTCAATACTTAATAACAAAAAGGCAAGGACATCATCCCTGCCTTTTTTATTTTTATATTGTCTTGTCTATTCCCCCTTTTCTGTTATTTGGACTTACTTTATGTAGGTCTGATTACTTGGTCTTATATCCTTATCCTTCTTCTAAATGTTAATTAATATCATCCTCCATACCCCTCTGAGGGATTCTTCACACGGTCAATCGTGTAATAGCCATTCGAGCCAGTTACTGTAAGATAAACCTTACGGGAATGCCCATTAGACACAATATCAACCACGAAAACGCTGCTGCGCTCATCACTCGGGATATTCACCTTCCACTGGATGTTACTGCCGTCACCAGATGAGAATACCCAGACCGGCATACGACCCCCTTCATAGTTCGAGGCTTGGGAACGAAGCTCTGACAAAAGGCGGTCAGAACAACATTGGCGGATTGCAGATTCAGGATTATTAAAATATTCTGTATAGAAATTCTCCAGGAACACAACCTTTGTGGCACACTCCTGTTTACGTTTCAGATTAATTTCATCCTCTGCACGCTGGATGGAGTCCTGCTTTAAAAGCTCCTCCTGACGGCGTTTTAACTCGGTCGAGTCGATTTTCTCATCGGGTTTAGCTTCCTCTTTCTTCACCGAGACTGGTTTATCTTGCTTATCCCCCCCCTTATCATCGCTGCCACACGACAAAAACGGCAGACACACTAAAACTAAAAACAAAACTTCTTTTCTCATAACCTACTAATATAACATCATTGATTATAATCCGGATTAGAAATACTGTCTATACAGAAATTTCCGTTATCTCCAGCCACAGATAACACAATCGTTTTTGCTGGTCCTTTACCGTAGGTAATCTGAACATTATAGAGCATGTCATCATCAGGATTCACCTGATTAACATCAACTGTCAACTTACTACGGTCAGCTATCGAGTCAAGTCCAGAAGGTTTGAAGATATTGATAAAAGCTTCCTGGCTGTCGCCAACTGCACGCTTGATTATATCAACACCATGTTCCGACACAAGATCAGTCATTAGATTACTCAATGACTCACGGTCGCCGAGAGCATTGAAATATTTCTCATAGAAATCCTCGACGAAAGCCACTTTCTCGGGATTGCCCAACACAACTTCATCATCAGATGTATCATTGCCTTTCTGCTTTTCGTCTCCGCAACCACAGGAGTAAAGCAACAAAGAAAGAGCTATTATTAAATACTTTTTCATAACCATTTCTATATATCTATATTTTATCAAAATATCTTTTTAATCTACAACTTTTCACCATAGGCTAAATCACCAGCATCACCTAAACCAGGAACAATATAAGCATGTTCATTTAATTCAGGATCAATAGCTGCACACCACAAGGATACAGAGCTCACATCTTTAAACGCATCAACTATATAATCCACGCCCTTCTGAGAGCCAATTACCGAACACAGATGAAGATGTGAAGGAATGCCCTTTGTCAGCAATGCCTGATAGGCAAGCTCCATGCTCCCACCAGTTGCCAGCATCGGATCTGCGATAATCAGCGTTTTTCCTGTAAGGTCGGGAGAGGCGATATATTCGATTTTGATGCCAACCTGCTCACATTCCTTATCCTTATAATAACGGTAAGCCGATACAAATGCATTGCCGGCATTGTCAAAAACGTCAAGAAAGCCCTGATGAAAAGGAAGCCCGGCACGAAAGATGGTCGCAACAACCAAATCATCGTCAAACGTCATCATGGGAGCAACTCCAAGCGGGGTTTCAACTTCCTTTAAAGAATAATGGAAAGTTTTGCTGATTTCGTATGCCATCATCTGACCAATACGGAAAAGATTATTTCTGAACAGACGCCGGTTCTGCTGATAACACACATCACGCAATTCCTTAACAAAAGAATTGATAACAGTATTCTGACGGGAAAAATCTACCACATTCATCTCAAAGCACGTTTTTTAACGTCCGTATTTCTTTGAAGGTTTATGCTTCCAAAACATCCACTTGGGGTATGGTTTCTCAGCAGGAATATGCTGTTGACGGAACTTCTGATATAACAGCTGTTCATAGGTACGGCCAGTGTGAATAATTTTGTAAATCGTATTCCAGTCAGGAAGACCTCCTATACCACAATCATCAATAAAAACATCGGCATTAAGCTTGCACGACAAGTTCTTATCCTTTGCCTCCTTGAACATCTGGGAGGAATCACTATTAACCCCCCAAAACTCTACACCACGCTCACGACACCATTCCAAAGCCTCATCCAAGAGTTTCCCCTCACGAACCGTCCAGAGAATCAGCTGATGACGCTCTGCTATCAACATACGGAGCACTTCACAGGCAAAAGGTTTTTCAGTGCCTATTGCAGGATATCGGTGTTCAACGATTGTGCCGTCAAAATCTACTGCTATAACCATAACCTGATTTTTACACTATACTTCATCCATTTTGTTAGTGCCGTCTTCTCCGTAGCCATAACCATAGCCTCCGCCATATCCATAACCATAACCATAACCATAGCTTCCGCCATAACCGCCATAGCCACCATAACCACCGTAGCCACCATAGCCACCGTAGCCATAGCCCTTCTTGTTACCATAACCGTAACGACCATACTTACCATAGCCATAACGGCCGTAACGGCCATACTTGCCATAACCATAACGGCCATAGCCACCGCCATGACCTTCCAACTTAACAGCATTGAAGATCAGGTTCATGTTAGGCAGGCGATGTTCAGCTGCCAGCTCATTAAACAGTCCGGCATCAGCTTTCAATGTGTAATTTGCACGAATCACATACAGCGTCAAGTCGGCATGCTTTGCTATCGACAATGTATCAGCTACAAGTCCAATAGGAGCCGTATCTAGAATCACATAATCGTATTTCTTACGAAGATAGTTGATGCAAATTTCCAAATTAGAACGCTCCAGTATCTCAGATGGGTTAGGAGGTATAGGTCCAGCAGGGAGGATGTCGAGGTTAGGACTCACACCCGAATTCTGTATCAGAGTCTCGATAAAATCAATGTCATCAGGATCATGCGACAAGAAGTTTGAGATTCCCTTATCGGTGTCAGGTAGGTCAAACAGACCAGCCAGACGGGGTTTACGGATATCAAGTCCCACCACTATCACCTTCTTGCCAACAAATGCGATAGAAGCTGCAAGGTTGGAGGCAATTGAGGTCTTTCCCTCACCTGAGGCTGAAGAAGTAAAAAGTATCACATTCTTTCCATTTTCAAGCACAAACGGGAGATTGGAACGGATTGTGCGGTAAACCTCCATCATCACAGAGTTTTTATTCTCTTGCACCACAATCGTTCGGTCACCCTGAGTCAAAGCCTTAACAAATGGAATCATACCAATCACAGGGATATCGGTCACCTTATCCAAATCCTCCCGGTTCTCAATACGGTAACGGAACATTTCACGGATATAATGGTAGATGAAAGGGATAAGCAAACCGATTGCCAAAGCGACAAGATAATAATTACGTTTTATGGGTGATACCGGAGTATAGTTTGTTATCGGCTCTTCAATCATCTTGCCCTTATATGCCGAAGAGGCTAGAGCAATTGCATTCTCTTCACGTTTTTGAAGCAACATCAGATAAAGGCCCGCTTTCACCTCCTGCTGACGGCTGATGTCGCCAAGCTCACGCTGCGTTCTAGGAATATCCTGGGCTTTATCTTCATACATCTGGAACTGTGTTTCAACATCCCTATGTTTTATATCAAGCTGATCTTTTGCACTCTTCAACGATGAAACAATATTATTAAACATTGAGGAGAGTTGCTCTGTCTTCTGCTTCACAACCGGAGAATTAGGAGTGGCAGATTCAAGCAACTTGTCACGTTCACGTACAGAGGAATTATAGCTACTGATCAATGAACTAAGATTACCATCGGTAAACCCAACATTCGTAGGGATTGAGGAAAGATAATTTTTCTTATCGCGAGTATATTCTGTCAATGCATCAAGAAGGTTCTGCTGAGTCTCAATCTCAACGAGCTCACTCTGGTATTTAACACGTTGGCTGAGATTGTTGGAGACATCTGAAGAGTAATCTACTATACCAGCTTGACGTTTATACTGTTCCAACTGCGTTTCGGACACATCCAACTCTCTAGAAATCAAGTTGAGGCGTTCATCAATAAACGAAGCGGTACGAGCGGCCTCCTCAGTATAATCTTCATCAGCCTCATTGTTGTAAACATCCCCAAGATGAAGAAGATAATCGCGAGAACGCTCAGGAATGTTATCGTTCATTGCAAGAACTGCAATGGTTGTCTCTGCAGAAGAAGGCCGTGACTGAAGCATACCGGTAAACTTTCCCACCACTGATTCAATTGGCTGGATTATTGCGGTCACTTTTCTACCTAACTTTTTAGTTTTGAACTTATAGTTAGGATTTTCCAAAATATAAATATCACCAATCTGAGAATGGATAATTGACGGGAAGAACGTGATGTCCTTATTAATCTCGTATGGAGATCCATCTTTACTCCAAGTTACATGGGTGTGAATGCCATTTCCCTTGTCCGTCATCTCAATGACAATAACCTGTTTCAGAGAGTCTATCAGAGAATTATCGTAATCTACAATAAACGGTGTATCTTTGTAATAGATTTCGACATCTTTGATATGACCTTCTTTTACGTATGAAGTATATAACTTCAAGTCCCTTACTACCTTCTTATTTAGCGTACGGGTTTTCAGCACTTCCATCTCGTTTTCGAATCCATTGGAGAAGTTACGCCTACCCATATCACTCAAAGTGGAAATAATCGAGTTACTGGCATAATACGACTTTCGCTCTGGATTCTTAATCAGCATCTTAGCGTAAGTGTTGTAAATCTCCACAGTGTTGTATTTCAAATAAGTATATGCCACCGCCAGACATGCAGCGATGGAAATCAAGAGGAAATACTTATAACGGAGTATCAGATACCAGATGATCTTAAAGTCAAATCCGCCACCTTGATCTTCATTATTGCCATAATAACTGTCGTTATAATCTTTCTTGTGGACTTCTTGATTTTGGTCAACATTTGCCATAACAACTTTATCTGAATTATAGTGTTTAAAAATCAAAATTATTTGCAAAGTTAGTAATAAACATTCAGATAAGCAAAAAAAAGAGGTATAATATTATAAATATTACCCCTAAAATCTTTTTAAGCTAAAAACAAAGTGAAAAACAGTGATTAAAAACCAACGACATTTGTCGTGTCGGACAATTCTTCCAACAATGAATCCATCACACGATTCTGGGCAGAATCGAGAGAAGAAGCCAGACGTGCTTCCACTTCCTTTATTGCGCCACTATGACTCAAATCAGCCACACCGGGAAGAGACTTTGCTGAATCAATCATATCATTGGCAACAACAAGGTCTTCAGAGTCTTTGGAATGCTGAAGATGACGAATACACCGCTCTATCGCTTGCACATAGCTCGATTCAACGGCTGGATCGTTACCACAAGAAAAAAACGCTATCAATAGAAAAGTGAAGAACAAAGAGGTTAGTGATTTCATAGGTCAATAAATCAACAAGATAAAAAATCAGCCAACAACACCCTCGGAGCTCTCAAGACGAACAATCGACTCCTCAAGCTCGTCTATCTGACGGGTGAAATACTGTATAGCATTCTCCTGAGCCAAAGAGAATTTTGTCATGGCAGAGCGAATCACACGGGCATCCTCATCGGTCAGAATCACCTCTGGATGCTTATTCTGAAGCAAAGACAGCGAGTCCTGAAGCATATCAGGAATATCCCTCAGGTTCTTCAATTCCAAATGATCAAGATCCTGAATCATCATTGTTGCCTTATCTATCAGACGCACAGACTCGTTTACCACAACTTGCCGCTCATTCTTACAGGAAGTGAGCGAACAAATTATGAGAAAAATAATGAACAAGAATTTGATTAATATAGGACTGACAAATTTCATCTTGATTCAACTCAAAATTAACTGCGGGCAAACAAAAAGCTTTCTTTTTTAATGCAAATATAGTGTTTTCACACAAAAAAAACATCATTGCGAGAAAAAAGTTTTCAACACAAACCATGCACTGATGTTCATAACATTTGTATGTTGTTGGAAACTATAAATATCATCTGCAAACATAAAAAAAACAAAAAAAATACTCTCCGAATAAAAAAACACAGCAAGATTACAATAGGTTACAATTGCCTAACTCTCCATAATAAAAGAACACCCAAACTGAAAACTAAAGACAAAAAAAATCCGCAAAGCCTCTCTGCCCTCAACACTCATCTCACAACAAAAAAGAGGGTGTTAAAATACATCCTCCTTCATGTTTCTTTAAAGATGGTTCAAAAAAGCAAGCGAAACGGAACCACCCATTAAAAAATGTTTTAATAATTCAGAATTATTAGAACCACCCTTGGTGGTATAAACAATTACTGACCTGCTGTTGGAGCACCTGTAGCCACCTCTTCATCAGCGGGTGCCGATTCGCCAACTTCTGGTAACTTTTCACCCTGAGCTTTGGAGTCTTCATCTTCATCATTTCCTACACCTTCCACTGGTTCGGGTGTGAACTTCTTTAATGCCTCTGCTGCTGCTGTCTGGAATTTTTCCATTGCCTCGTTCACAAGCTTCTCTTGCTCTTCTGTTGGCTGAAAATCCTCACCTAGCTCTTTCTTAGCTTCAGCATCAAGCTTATCAATTTCTGTTGCCATTTCTTTCTGAAGGTTCATGAAAGCCTCACGGGAATCAACTTTCTGAAGTTTCTCTGTGAAAGTGTTTACGGCATCAACCATTTTCTGAACTGGATCAGATTTTTTGCAGGAAACTAGAAAAAATGTCATAAGAGCAACCAAAATAACTGAGAATTTTTTCATTTCACTCATTTTTTAAATAAATAAATATAATATGTATTGAATTCAACAACAAAGATAAGGCTTTTCATTCATAATGACCAAACAAATATATCATATTCTGTTTTATTTAACAAATAATAAGTAAAATCGGAGCATTAGCAAATTATTTCTTGATTCGTGTTTCTCAAATTATAATAAGTAATAGTGAAAAAATAAGTTAGGACTATTTATCTTAGTTTTTTGAGCTATTTTTCAGTTGGCCAGAAGGAGTGATGCGGGCATCATGACCGATGAACAGCTGGAAAAGAGCCAAAAAGATAAGTTTAAATCTTGAATGATTACCTGACATTATATTTACTAAGTTATTTTTTTACTGTTGCTAAATAAAAAATACATGTTCTATTCATATTTGTGAAAGTATTATATCAGGAAATAATTGACAAATCTTTTGTCCACGAACCATAGGCTCTTACTCCCTTTTATAGTTCCAAACTTTGGAACAACGAAGACAGAGGCAATCTTGCATAAAGTGACAAGGTTTAGCGAAATTAATTACACTTCCTTTTTGTACTTCTAAAACTCAAATTCTTGCTTTTTCACATTATAATAAGGACAAACAATAAAAACAAGTAGTATTTTTATGAAAAAAGCAAAAAAAAACGTATATTTGCAAAAATAAAAATTATAAGGTGGAAACACGTAAAGTTAATATCATTTTCACAACCGACATACACGGCAATTACTTTCCATACGATTTCAGACACGACCAGTGGGGAAAAGGAAGCCTGCAGAGAGTACATGGATTTGTGGCACAGCAAGTGAGAAGACTCACGGGCAGCACAATTCTTATAGATGGAGGAGACATCCTCCAAGGAGAACCAACGGCATACTACTTCAATTTTGTCGATAGAAGCACAAAACACAAGGTCAGCGACATGTGCAACTTTATCGGATATGACGTGGGAGTCATTGGGAATCACGATATTGAATGCGGACACGAGCTATTCGACGCATACGTCGAGGGATGCAACTTTCCCATTCTCGGAGCAAATGCCATAAGCATTGAGACAGGGCGGCCCTACTTCGAGCCTTATACCATTCTAGTCAGAAGTGGTATCAAAATCGCCATCATCGGATTCACCAGCCCTGCTATTCCCCAGTGGGTGCCTCATCGGGTATGGGACGACCTGAGGTTCGACGACATCAGGGAGAGTGCTCAGAAATGGATTAAGAAGGTAAAAGAACAGGAACACCCGGACTTCATCATAGGACTTTTCCATTCAGGAATGGACGAGGGGATTGTGACCGATGAATACCGCGAAAATGCGGTGAGAGAGACCATAACAAACGTGGACGGGTTCGACCTCGTACTATACGGACACGACCACTCTAGCAACATGGAGGAAATCGAAAGCCCGTCGGGAAAAAGTGTTCTGTGTGTTAACGCAGGAAGTTTTGCACATTCAGTGGCGGAAATCAGAATAAAATTCAATATCGATGAGAACGGCGCTGTGAAACACGACATGACAAGCCAGCTCTACTATATTGGAAAGTTACACAACGTTCACTGCGCAGAGTTCAAGAAGCACTTCAAAGAGGAGTTCATTGCTGTCAGGAAATTCGCATCCAAGAAAATCGGACGGTTCACCAAACGGGTGGATGTCTCGGATGCCTATTTCGGATCATCAGCGTATATCGACTTCATTCACCAGTTGCAGCTTGAGGTAAGCGGAGCAGACATAAGCTTCGTAGCACCCTTCTTCTTCAATGCCAGCATAGAGGAAGGAGATGTGAAAATCAGCGATGTGTTCAACCTCTATAGGTTCGAGGACAAGCTCTACACCATGCTGCTCACAGGAAAGGAAATCGAGAAATATTTAGAAATGAGTTATGCCACATGGACCTGTCAGATGGAAGGACCAGATGATCCACTATTGCTGCTTAGTCCTATGAAAAACAACCCAGAGAGGATGGGATTCAAGAATTTTCTTTTCAATTTCGACTCGGCAGCGGGAATTTGCTACGATGTTGATGTCAGCCATCCGGCAGGAAGTAAAATCAGCATACGGTCTATGGCCGACGGGTCACCATTCAGCTATCAGAAAACATACAAAGTGGCGATGACAGCATATAGGGCGAATGGAGGAGGGGAACTCCTGACAAAAGGCGTCGGGCTCACCAAGGAGGAAATCGACCAGAGAACCCTCACCTTCTCCGAACACGACATCCGTCACTACATGATTGAGTACATCAGCAGGATGAAGAACATCACACCAGAGAAAATGGGCCATTGGCGATTTATACCAGTCGATTGGGTAGAAGCGGCAGAAAAAAGAGAACGTGAAATTCTTTTCAGCAAATAGCACCATGCTCACCATAATCGGACCAACCGCTTGCGGAAAGACGAAATTCGCTGTCCGTCTTGCCAAAGAGCTCGACGGAGAAATCATTAGTGCCGACAGCCGACAGGTCTATAGGCACATGGACCTCGGCACAGGCAAGGACCTTATAGATTATAATTATAATGGGCAGCAGATACCTTATCACCTCATCGACATTGCAGAACCGGGAACCAAGTATAATGTTTGTCAATATCAGAGAGATTTCATCAACGCTTACAGGGACGTAACCCAAAGGGGAAAACTGCCGATTCTTTGTGGCGGAACAGGACTCTATGTGGAAAGCGTAATCAAAGGCTACCGCATGTCGTTTGTGCCTGAGAGCAAGGAACTGAGAACGAGCCTGCAACATAAGACCTTAGATGAGTTGACGGGCATCCTGAAATCCTACAAGACACTCCACAACAAAACTGATGTCGATACCGCACAACGGGCCATTCGAGCCATCGAAATTGAAGAATACTACCGCACTCACCCTGAGGCAGAAGTAGCTGAAGAAGGAGAGCCCGACCGCAAAGCGATATTCAACGAAATCCAAGGACATAACACCGTTGTAGGACTAATGATAGAACGGGAGGTCAGAAGAGCAAGAATCACCGAGCGCCTGCGACAACGGCTCGAAGAAGGCATGTTAGATGAAATCCGGCAGCTCATTAACCGGGGTATATCCCCAAAAGATCTTATCTATTACGGACTGGAATACAAATACCTGACACTACATGTCATTGGCAAACTCACCTTTGACGAGATGTTCAGACTCCTCGAAATCGCCATCCACCAGTTCGCAAAACGACAGATGACATGGTTCCGGGGAATGGAGAAACGTGGCACACACATCCACTGGCTAAATGCCCTGGACGATTACGATAAAAACATCCAAATTGTGAAAGAACTGATTCAGACGTAAAAAAGTGAAAAGTGTAGTTTCTCTGTAATATGCGTATTGACTGAATTTTTGATTTAAAAACATGGTTTTCAGGTCTGCCGCCCAAATGACTATCGCCGGGTCTGCTTGATTTCATTTTTATCCGAATTCTGAGTAAATACACTTTTCACTATTAACTATTCACTAAAAAAATCTCTGATTTGTTTTGATATCCCCTCCCCTTTTCTTAAATTTGCAACATGTATTGGTTTATTTTCATAAGCAACAGCATTTTGCTGTGCAAGAAAGGCGACGACTACACCATTCCGGAAGCTGACGTGCCACCCACCGAAATCAATCCGTGGAACCATGTGCAGATGCTGCCGGACACTGATGGAAAGCCATGCCGCGCTTACGGACTAAGCGCCATACCAAAGGGAGGACTGCCGTCAGACACTGTGACCATGGAACTCAGGGCGAGTTTCAAGGTGCTGCCCCAAAACCTCTACGACATGGCAGGGAAAGCGGCAGAGCTGCTCTACTGGGACCAGCATACCCGCTTCTGCGGGTTCTGCGGAGGCTACATGTCGTGGACGGGCGTCATATCCAAGAAATGCGACAACTGCAAGAAAGAATGCTGGCCGCAGGTATCGCCTGCCACCATCGTACGCATTCGGAAGAAAGCGGTAGTCGGAAGCGACGGAACGGTCATTGAGCCGGAAAAAGTGCTGATGGTCCATGCACGGAATTTCCGACGAGCGGAATACTATGGACTCGTGGCGGGATTCCTCGAGACGGGCGAGACGCTCGAGGACTGTGTCAGGAGGGAGGTCAGAGAGGAAGTAGGACTTGAGATTACCAATCTGCGATATTACGCGTCACAACCCTGGCCATATCCCTGCGGGGTGATGGTTGGATTCACAGCAGACTATCTCTCCGGGGAAATCCACCTGCAGAAGGAGGAGCTCTCGCGCGGCAGCTGGTTCGACCGCCAGCATCTGCCCATGCTGCCCGACAAGCTCTCGATTGCCCGGAAACTTATCGACGACTGGATTGAGAAGGGCGACGGATTGCCATAAACATTCCAAAACGTAAAAACTTAGCCGGCAGCCATTAAACTTCTCTTTTCCTCTCAAGTCAAACAGACGGCATAAAAAGACTTTTACGCAATAAAACAGCAAAAAAATCGTTACTTTTACCAAAACCACTTTTTATTATTAACTTAATCGGTTGTTCAAAAACCATTAAGGAATCAATTATGAATTCTTAATTCTTAATTTTGAATTTTTTAAAACCTAAACCCCTTAACAACTCAAGAAAAATGAAAAAGATTTATGTTTACGCTATCAGTTCCGCTTTGATGGCTGGAACAGTGTTAAGCAGCTGTACATACAGCGGCTATGAGAGTTATATCGGAACCATGGCAGGAGCTGAAATCGGAGGAATTATCGGAGAGAGCATCGGATGGATGAACACCAGCCGCCACTCCGGACCGGGCAACGCCATGCTCGGAGGTATCATCGGAACCGTGGCAGGGGCTGCTATCGGAAACGCCATAGGCAACGAGGCTGCGGAGTCCCGACGGGCACAGGAGCGCGAATACCGGCGTCACAGGAAACAGCGTCAGGAGAACCGACGCTATCAGAACAACAGCAGCTCTGACACCTACCAGTATGGAAGCTACCAGACCGAAGGCGGACGAGACTACACAAAATCTTCTGGTAACCTCATCATCAGCAACCTCAAATATGAGGACGAGAACGGCGACGGACTCATCAACAAGTATGAGACCATCAACGTAATTTACGAAGTGACCAACCCCACAAGCCGTGATGTTGATGTGACTCTCATCACTGGCAACAACAACCACAACTTCGAGTTCTCACCACAGTCAAACGCCACTATCGGAGCAGGAAAGACCATACGCTACAAAGCAAAAGTCTTCTGCAAGTCTCTCCCGAGAGAATCCTACACCGACATCCCTGTCTCTGTCACCAGCTCCCAGGCTGGATCAGCACAGGATTACATCAGAATAAAAACTGGCAAATAATTCCTACTACAATAAGAAAAACGGGGGTGTGTCACTTCATGCTGACACACCCCCGCTTTTCCCATTTGTTTCGAAGAGCTATTCTTTAACTATCGCCTTGTTTTCTTGTATTCTCATCTTCTTATCTTCTAATTATTCTTCATTCATCATTTTTCACTTTTCATTTTTCACTTTTCACTTAAAAATTCGTAACTTTGCAGGAAATTTCACATCACACCAATCATCAAACTATAAAACAGCGGGAAAATGGTGAACAGAAGCATCGTATCCATCGCCGACTACAGCCACGAGAAAATACAGTATCTGCTCGATATGGCACAGGAGATGGAAGCACATTCCAACAGGAAAATCCTGGAGGGGAAAGTAGTGGCGACACTTTTTTTCGAGCCGTCAACGAGAACCAGGCTCAGCTTTGAGACTGCAGCCAACAGGCTCGGTGCCAGGGTGATCGGATTCGCCGACCCCAAGGCGACCAGCTCCACCAAGGGCGAGACGCTGAAAGACACCATCAAGATGGTGTCTAACTATGCAGATGTCATCGTCATGCGCCACAGGCTCGAGGGTGCAGCCAAATATGCCAGTGAGGTCACCGACACACCTATAATCAACGCAGGCGACGGAGCCAACCTCCACCCCTCGCAGACCATGCTCGACCTCTACTCCATCTACAAGACACAGGGCAGGCTCAACAACCTCAACATCTACATGGTAGGCGACCTAAAATACGGACGGACCGTCCACTCTCTTCTCATGGCACTCAGTACATACAACCCTACGTTCCATTTCATCGCACCCAAAGAGCTTGAGATGCCGAACGAATACAAGATGTACTGCAAAAAAAGAGGCGTTAACTATATCGAGCAGCGCGACTTCACCGCCGAGACCATCGCCGACGCCGACATCATCTACATGACCCGCGTGCAGCGAGAGCGTTTCACCGACCTCATGGAATATGAGCGCGTGAAAGACGCCTATATTCTCCGCAAAGCCATGCTTGAGGGATGCCGTGCGAACATGAAGATACTACATCCGCTGCCAAGAGTGAATGAGATTGAACGCTCCATCGACGACTCACCTCACGCCTACTATTTCGAGCAGGCGGGCAACGGACTCTTCGCACGTGAGGCACTCATCTGCCATGTCCTTGGAATCACCCTCGACGACCTCAAAAACGACAAAACCATCATCAATTAGTTTTAATTATTGAAAAGATTTAAGATGTAAGATTTTCAACATCCTATCTTGCTGAAACAGAACGTCTGTTTAAATTCCTCTTTCACAGAACATTAATCCACATTTAACTTCCATTTCAACTCCCTATTATTAAAATCATGGAAAAAAGGAAAGACCTACTCGTGGCGGCACTTGAAAACGGAACCGTCATCGACCACATACCAACCGAAAAGCTGTTTACCGTGGCAAACCTGCTCAAGCTCGACACCTTCCATGAACCGGTGCTTATCGGCAATAATCTCAACAGCAACAAAATCGGAAAGAAAGGCATGATTAAAATCGCCAACCGAATGCTCTCCGACGATGAAATCAGCCGTCTTGCTGTGGTTTGCCCCAATATCAGGCTTTGCATCATCAGGGACTACGAGGTAGTGGAGAAGAAAGAGGTCACGCTACCCGACACACTTGAGAACGTGGTTAGATGCGCCAACCCTGTCTGCATCTCCAACAACGAGCCGATGCGCTCTTTCTTCTATGTAACAGACAAACTGCATGGCATGATGCGCTGTCACTACTGCAACAAAGAGCAGAAAATCGAAAACGCCGAGTTCTATCAGCTTTTCAACGTCAAACCGTGATTTAAGTTGTTTGTTCGTAGTTTTTAGTTGGTTTTCTATAAAATCCATATAATCTATTCCCCCTAAATTTTTACACATTAAACTTTACTCTATAGTATAAAAATGAAATTTGCAGAACGTACCCGCCTGAATTTAAGCGAGGTAAACAAAGAGATTCTTGAGAAATGGAAACAGCTCGACGTGTTTCACAGAAGCATGTCGGAGCGTGAAGGCTGCCCGTCGTTCATCTTTTTTGAGGGACCGCCCTCAGCCAACGGACATCCGGGCATTCACCATGTGATGGCACGCAGCCTGAAGGACACTATCTGCCGTTACCGCACCATGAAAGGCTTCCAAGTGAAGCGCAAGGCTGGTTGGGACACCCATGGCCTGCCGGTGGAGTTAGCAGTGGAAAACGAACTGGGCATCACCAAAGAAGATATCGGGAAGAAAATATCCATCGAGGAGTACAACGAGCGTTGCCGCAAGAATGTTATGATGTACACCAACGAGTGGACAGACCTCAGCGAGAAGATGGGCTACTGGGTTGACCTCGAACATCCGTACATCACCTACGAGAACAAATATATCGAGACGCTGTGGTGGCTGCTCCGTCAGCTCTACGACAAGGATCTGCTCTACAAAGGCTACACCATTCAGCCATACTCACCCGCAGCCGGCACCGGCCTGTCGAGCCATGAGCTCAACCAGCCAGGATGCTACCGCGACGTGAAGGACACCACCGCGACAGCAATCTTCAAGGCCATCGACACCAAACCGGAGATGGAGAACTGGGGTATGCCCTGCTTCATAGCATGGACTACAACACCGTGGACACTCCCTTCGAACACAGCTCTCTGCGTGGGACCGAAAATCGACTATGTATGCGTGCAAACTTACAATCCTTACACAGCAGAGAAAATCAGCCTCATAATGGCAGAAGCGCTCGTCAACACCTATTTCAAGCCAGACGGCGCCGAGGCACCGATGGAGGAGTTCAAGGTTGGCGACAAGCTTGTGCCTTACAGAATCGTAGGCCATTATAAGGGCAGCGACCTCATCGGAATGCGCTATGAGCAGCTCATGCCATGGATTAAGCCGTGCGAGAAGCTGGACAGCAACGGAGCAGACTATATCAAAGACTTTGCCGAGACACATCCCGACAACATCTTCACCGTGGGCAACGACCGGTTCGTGGAGATGAAAGAGGCAGCGTTCAGGGTCATCCCGGGCGATTACGTCACAACCGACGACGGTACGGGCATCGTGCATATCGCACTCACCTTCGGTGCCGACGACCAGCGCGTGGGACGAGCCGCAGGCGTTCCGTCACTCTTCCTTATCAACAAGGCGGGAGAAACCCGGCCGATGGTTGACCTCATCGGTGAATACTACAAAATCGAAGAACTTGACGAGGCATTCATCGAGAAATGCGTGGATGTCGAGCTATACGGACAGCATGCCGGCGACTTCGTGAAGAATGCATACGACCCCAAGTTCAATCCGAACGGTAAATACGATGAGAAGGCCGCCAACAAGGCGGAAGACCTCAACATCGTGCTCTGCATGGAGATGAAGAAAGCCGGACAGGCGCTCAGAATCGAGAAGCATGTCCACAACTATCCGCACTGTTGGCGTACCGACAAGCCGGTGCTATACTATCCGCTCGACTCCTGGTTCATCCGCTCAACAGCGCTCAAGGAAAGAATGGTGGAACTCAACAAGACCATCAAATGGAAGCCGGAAAGCACTGGTACCGGACGCTTCGGCAACTGGCTTGAGAACCTCAACGACTGGAACCTCAGCCGATCACGCTACTGGGGCACTCCGCTGCCTATCTGGCGCAACAAGGACACGAAAGAGGAAATCTGCATCGGAAGCGTGGAGGAGCTGTACAACGAAATCGAGAAGAGCGTGGCAGCTGGTGTCATGCCGTCCAACCCACTCAAGGACAAAGGGTTCGTGCCAGGCGACATGAGCGAGGAGAACTATCACCGCATTGACCTACACCGCCCTTATGTGGATGAAATCAAACTCATCTCGCCGAACGGAAACGTACTGACAAGGGAGCTCGACCTCATCGACGTGTGGTTCGACTCAGGCTCCATGCCATACGCACAGATTCACTATCCCTTTGAGAACAAGGAGGAATTCGACAGCGGCAGCATCTATCCTGCCGACTTCATCGCTGAGGGAGTTGACCAGACACGCGGATGGTTCTTCACCCTTCACGCAATCGCAACCATGGTGTTCGACTCCGTGTCGTTCAAGGCAGTCATCTCCAACGGACTGGTACTCGACAAGAACGGACAGAAGATGTCGAAACGCCTCGGCAATGCCATCAACCCCTTTGACAACATCGAACAGTTTGGCACTGACGCAGTCAGATGGTATATGCTCACCAACTCACAGCCGTGGGACAACCTCAAATACGACGAGGCGGGAGTGCTCGAAATCAGCAGGACCTTCTTCGGCAAGCTTTTCGAATGCTATAAGTTCTTCGCCATGTATGCTAATGTCGATAACTTCACCTTCAAAGAGAAAGACGTGGAATATGCCAGACGACCGGAGATTGACCAGTGGATACTCTCTGAGCTCAACACGCTCGTCATAAACGTGACAGAAGGACTCGACGACTATGAGCCAACCAAAGCAGGAAGGCTCATCCAGACGTTCGTGGTCGACAATCTCTCCAACTGGTTTGTGCGTCTCAACCGCAAACGCTTCTGGGGCGGCGAGATGAACGAGGACAAGCTGTCGGCATACCAAACGCTTTACACCTGTCTGGAAACCGTCGCAAAGCTAATCGCACCATTTGCACCGTTCTTCGCCGACCAGCTGTTCAACGACCTCAACAGCGTGACACAGCGCGAAGACACCGACTCCGTACACCTGGCCTCATTCCCCGTTCCCGACAACAATATCAACAAAGAGCTGGAACTCCGCATGGAGATGGCGCAGACCATCACCTCAATGGTACTCTCGCTCAGAAAGAAGGAACAGATTATCGTGAAGCAGCCACTGCAGACACTTGCCATACCGGCATCCGACCCGCAAATGCGTGAACGCATAAGCCAAATGCAACAGCTCATCCTCGACGAGGTGAACGTGAAAGAGCTCAAGTTCATCGACAACAGCGACGGGATGATTGTGAAGAAAGTGAAGTGTAACTTCCGCGTGATGGGCAAGAAATTCGGCAAACTGATGAAAGAGGTGAGCAACGTTGTTGCTGCCATGAGCCAGGCCGACATCTCCCAGCTTGAGCAGCAGGGAAGCATCACGCTCAAAGCCGGAGGCACCGACGCGCTCATCGAACTTGCCGACGTGGATATTATCAGTGAGGACATGCCGGGATGGACTGTGGCAAACGAGGGCTCACTCACCGTGGCGCTCGACATCAACATCACACCGGAGCTCAAGAAAGAGTTTATCGCCCGTGAGGTGATCAAACGGATTCAGACCATCAGAAAGGAGTCGGGATTCAACATCACCGACCGAATCAACGTCACCATCACCGACGCGAAGGCAATCACCGATGCCATTGACACGCACCGTCAGTTCATCTGCAGCCAGGTGCTCGCCAACAGCATCACAACAGGCGGCACCGACGGTCAGGAAATCGAAATCGATGGAGTGAAGGCACTAATCAAAGTCGAGAAAGTATAAGCTTTCGAGAATAATACAGTAGTCACGACTTCTTTTCTTCTAGTCTTCTCGTCTTCTAATAAAATAAAACAATGACAAAACATAAGAAGCAACTGCTGATTTCTGCGATTATTATACTGGCGGTGCTCGTCATTGACCAGGCAATCAAAATAGCAGTTAAAACCAGCATGTATGCCGGTGAACGAGTGGAGATATGCAGCTGGTTCAAGCTGCTATTCATTGAGAACAACGGTATGGCATTCGGATGGGAGCTGGGAGGAAAATATTTCCTCACTAGCTTCCGTATCATTGCCGTAACCATTATAGGATGGTTCATCGTCAGGACTGTGAGGAAAGGGGCACCTACGGGATTCATCGTATGCCTCTCGCTCGTGCTCGCTGGGGCTGCTGGAAATATCATCGATTGTCTTTTCTACGGAGTCGTATTCAATGCCCCTGCCCCTCCCGACGTGGCGCAGTTCGTCAGTCCGGGAGAAGGCTACAGCAGCATCATGCTCGGAAGGGTCGTGGATATGTTCTATTTTCCGCTGGCTGAATGGGAGATGCCCGACTGGGGGTGGGTTAATAGCCTGCCGCTTGTGCCGCAGGCGGGAGAGCACTGTGTATTCTTCTCCGCAATCTTCAATTTCGCCGATGCCGTCATCAGCTGCTCTATCGTTGCATTATTCATTTGCTACCACAAACGTCTCTCACTGTCTCTCGCTTCAAAAGCCGAAGATAAAGAATCAACAGAAAAAGCCGACGACGACAAAATATCCACAACCCTGGATGATGAGGAGAAATCTGCTAATTCGGATGAAGAGAATACACAGGTCGAGTAGATGTACAATCCATCACCAAAGTACACAATCTTTTCACTATTCACTTTAAAAAGTCTGTCCATTTCCTTAATTCCTGTAAAAACAAATTGTAAATTGTAAATCTGTAAATCGTAAATCTGTAAATCGTACATCTGTAAATCGTAAATCTGTTGGTGTCTAGAGATTCTGCATCCTTCATTCTTCATCCTTCATTCTTGAGAACTTTGTTCTTTTTGATGACAGTTTCATTCCTCGCTGCCTGTGGAGGGAAACCTAGTGGTGTCCCTTCGAAGAGCAGAATGAGGAAGATTCTCTACGACTATCATAAAGCACAGGCGATGGTCGGCACTACCAACGAAGGAGAGTACATCAATAGCGAGAAACTTCTCCTGTCCGTACTCGACAAGCACGGATTGGACTCTGAGATGTTTGACTCAGCTATGGTATGGTATTGCGAGAACCCTGACCAGCTGCAGGACATCTACAAAGACCTGGAAAAGCAGCTTAAAGCAGAAGATGAGGAATTACAGGCAAAAGTGGGCAGTTCGGAAATGACATCGATTTACAGCGAGGGAGACACTGCAAATATCTGGACTGGAGCCAAACTCATCGTACTCAGGCCACATCCGCTAATGTGTCTTGAGCAGTTCAAGCTAAAAGCCGACAGCAGCTACCACCACAACGACCATTTCATTCTCAATGCCGACGTGAAATTCATCAAGGAGGATCGGAGTGCCGGCACCACACTATATCTGTCGATGACAATCAAGACCAAAGACGGTATGACCTACAGCCAGATATGCGAACCAAGAGGAAGCAGCATACAGCGTATCGACATTTCACAGGCATCGGAAGAGGATATAAGCGAGATCAACGGATTTTTCTACTACAAAGCTGAGGGGAACACCAAGAGCATGTGTGTAATCAATGGCATTTCGCTCATTAGGATGCATGTAAAGGAAGCAACAGACACAACTGCAATCGACTCTGCCCTCACCGACACAACAGAACTACCAGCAGAAGGGCCACGTCAGAACGACGACTCACCACGCATTCCATCGATTGAGCTATCCGACAGTGCACCGACTGGGTCTAAGGCTCCTAAGACTCCGGTCAACCGCAGAAACGAAGTGCAGGACATCGAAATCAAGAAAGCCCCAGAGACCAAGCAGCAGCAGCCCACCCAGCGGCGACAGTCCATACAGCAGGGACGTCAGAACCAGCAGGGACGTCAGAACCAGCAACCTCAGCGTCCAAGACCTCAACGTCCGAACAACCCGCAACGGCGATAAAAACATTGCCCATATTACTTTTCCCATTATTCCCACAACTCCCATTCAACCCATAAACCGCCTTCTGCATGGCTGCTAAAAACCAAAAACTATCATGACCCCAAAACTGCGGCGCGTGGCTGCAAACCACCTCATCATCGCTGAGCGTCAGCTCATTAACCATGTCGTGGAAATCTACGGTTCACGCGTGGTCAACTACTATCCTCTCAAAGGAGAAATACCCATGACCGAATGGCTCGGCGGAACCATCGTCATCAAAGAAGGAAAAGCATATCACAACGGTTCTGAGCTTCCCCTGCATGCACCCTCAGAATAAAATGCCAGTTTTTTCTAGGCTTAATAGTTTTTCCTAGGCCTACTAGGATTACTAGTTTTTCCCAGTTATCCTGAAATCTTCTAAAAACCAAAACGCCGTCTGAACTCCGAGCAGACAACAGCCGTAGCCACGCCTACATTCAGCGAGTCTGCCCCCGGATCTGAGCCGTTGAAATTGGGTATGGTAATGCGGTCGGTAACGTAATGGCTTACATCCGCGCTGATGCCGTTACCCTCATTGCCCATCACAATGACACCCCTGTCCTGCAGTGCTTTACCATAGATATTCTCACCGTCCAGAAAGGTGCCATACACAGGCACATCTGTCGACAGTCCGGACAGAAAAACCGGCAGGTCAACCTCATGAACACGCACACGCGCCAGACTGCCCATCGTCGCCTGAACCACTTTGGGACTATATACATCAGCTGTACCGAGAGAACAGACCACATCGCTGATCCCAAACCAGTCGGCAATACGCAGAATCGTGCCCACATTGCCTGGATTCTGTACATTATCGAGAGCAAGACACAAACGATCTGCCATACAGACAAACTGCGTCTTATCAGCAGCAAGAAAACCAGCTTCATCTGCCAAAGGCAGCTCAAACAAAGCCAATACCTGCTGAGGATGCTCCATGAAACTCACTTTTCGAAGCTCGTCAGAAGTGACCACATCACATTCTACACCAGCAATCAAACCACCATGAAGCTCAATCCACTCCGCCAGCCCACATACATAACGGCAACGGTATTTCGGCATCAAATCACCTACAACTTTCGGACCCTCTGCCACAAAACAGCCGTGCTCACGGCGATATTTACGATGCTCCAGAGAGCGAATCAGCTTCATTTTGTTTTTCGACAACATACAATCAATGTGCTTTTTGTTTCAAACGCAAATTTACATAAATTTCCCCAATTATCAACCCCGCTAGACAAAGAAAACAAATCTTTAACACTCAAATGTCAAAATATCGTTTTTTTTCTTTAACTTTGCATGATAAACAATAATAAGGATTTTAGAAGTCTGTAATCATTAAACTAACTCTTTAAATCGTAAATAAAATCATGTTCAAAAAAACATTACTTTTCTTCTCGGCATTCATTTTTTTGATGCCGGACTTTATTAAGTCTAAGATAACAGAAAGTCCTGTAGTTTTCTCACCACTACTGATGAAAGCCATCGCAACAAGAATCCAGGACATGTCCGATCCGTCAACACTCAATGTAGCTAAAATGATTGAGGATGAGGTCGCACCGTTCGGCCTCAAACGTATCGACATCAGCGAGGGAGAATGGACCTACGGTAAAGGCGTGGGGCAGAAAGCCATCAATGGAGGATTCATCTACGATTTCCAGTCGCCAGAGGCATTCGTTCTGAGGGTCTCACATTTTGAATCTGCCACTGTGGAATTGCTTTTCAAAAACAAGGAATGGTGCCAGGCCTACAAGCAGGCATTCCAAAATCTGGAGTTCATCCAGGTGCCTTATTTCACCTCCAAGCGCAACACATACATACAGCCAGGAAGTGATAACCAGGTGATTATCAACGATGAGGAGGACGTATGCACGGTTATCTACGAGTCAAAATATTTCGTTGAGCCGTCCGACCTCTCAGCCTACGATATCATCACCGCAATGGGTGAGCCGGCCAATGATATCATCAGCTTGGCAGAAAACCGGGGATATGTCATGGCAGACGACAAGGTGAACTCTAAAGAGGGTGCTGTGGAGCACATCTTCATGTCGAAAGGCTGCAAGCTGTCAAGAAACAGGAAAGGAGTGCTGAAAGTAGATAATACCACAGGAAACAACTACACATCCTATTCCTACGTGCATATTGCCAAAGAGGACGACAACGTCAAAGACATTTTCTTCAGGGCTTATCAAGTTGATGCCGATACATTTATAGAGACGTTGATATCACGCTTCTACCTTCCAGAGGAAGACTCTTTCATGCGGCCTGTCGATGCACACAGCGGATACGCACAGTCCTTCAAAGATCCGGAAGGAAGAAAAGCCGACCTTAGAACCGACAGCAAAGGGTTTGTAACCCTCCAGATGTATCCTTGACGCTTTGAGATTTTTGCCCCACCTTATGTGTGTCCGCAAAACAATGTGATTTGTATATAAACCCATCAACGGAGTAAAAACACTTTCACTATTTACTTTAAACCTTTTAATGCCCCGCATCCGCACCACATACATCATCCTCTCCTTGTTCTTGAGCATGCTGCTCACGGCATGTTCCATCGAAAAGTATATTCCAGAAGACGGTTACTACCTAAAAAAGGTCAACGTCCTCTCCGATGATGAGAATGCCACAAAAAACATGGAGTTATCTGGGTACGTGAAACAAAATCCAAACACAAAGTGGTTTGGTATTAAGATACCCATGAGGATGTACTGCGCGACAAACCCGAACAGCAACAAACTGGGAGCGAGGATTCTCCGGAAAATAGGGGAGCCACCGGTTGTCATCGACACAACAAAGGTCAATGCCACTATCACAGATTTGAACAAGGTACTCAACAACGCTGGATATATACACAGCAAAGTAGATACGGCCATGGAAGTGGGAAAAAAGCGCGTTGTGCTGACCTATCATGTCAGTCCAGGCACACGTTACACAATCAGAAGCACAAAAAGAGTGGTAAGCGACTCTATCCTCAACGGCATCATCAACGGTCCTGACACGGTCAACAGCCTGATTAAGACAGACACACCACTTGACATCAACGTACTCAACAACGAACGAAAGAGAATAACAAAATACCTGAGGAACAACGGATATTATAGGTTCAACAAAGAATACATCACATTTATTGCCGACACACTCATCGGAAGCAACAAGGTGGATTTAACCATGAATGTGGCGCTTCACCAGGAGAACGCAAGAACTGCCCCCGAGCCTCACCCCAACTTCGCAATCAACGATATCACATACCTTGTTGATGTGAACGGAGAGGGTAAGACCGACACCATACTACACGAAGGCAGCAGGATAATATACAAGGACAAACTCAGGTTCAGACCAAATCTGCTAACAGGCAACACCCTCTTCCAAAAAGGAGAACAATACAACGACGAAAAACAGACACAGACATACAACAACCTCACACGACTCGGTGCCATCGCTTACTCCAACATCAGACTCACCCCAAACCATTCCAACGACAGCATCGACTGCAACATCATAATCAACCATTCGTTGCCACAGTCCATCAGTTTCGACATAGAAGGAACGAACACAGCTGGCGACCTCGGAGCTGCAGTATCAACCACCTACACGCACCGTAACTTGTTCAAGGGAAGCGAGTCGTTCTCATTGAAAGTGAGAGGGGCATACGAGGCCATCACCGGACTTGAGGGCTATGAGGGAAGCAGCTACAAGGAAATAGGCGCTGAGGCAAGGCTCGGATTCCCCGGATTTCTGCTCCCATACATCACTAAACGTTTTGGGGCAAGCCACCGTGCAACGTCTGAAATATCCATGCAGTTCAACTACCAGGATCGGCCGGAGTTCAACCGGCGCGTCCTCACCGCCGCATGGAGATACCGCTGGCAGAGCATCGACCAGAAATTCCAGAACCGTTTCGACCTGCTCGAAGTTAACTACATCAATATGCCATGGATATCGTCCACGTTCCGTGAGCAGTATCTCGACTCCATTGGCAAACAAAATGCCATCCTTCGTTATAACTACGAGAACCTGCTCATCACCAAACTGGGATTCAATTTTATCTACAACTCACTTGGAACGTCAGTCTATTCCACCTATGGGAAAGATGCGCTCGTACTACGAGGAAACATTGAGACATCGGGAAACGTGCTCAACGGATTCACCAGCATTTTCGGAGGGCATCACGACAGTCAGGGACATCGGACATTCTGTGGCATAGCATACGCCCAATACGTGAGAGGAGACTTCGACCTGTCGAAGAGTATGGTCATCGACCGAAACAACTCATTCGCCATGCACCTCGGATTCGGCATTGCCATTCCATACGGAAACACTGACGTGCTGCCATTTGAGAAAAGGTATTTCGCCGGTGGTGCCAACAGCGTCAGGGGATGGTCAGTCAGAAGTCTCGGACCTGGTGGCTACAACCGACATGACAACGCCATAAACTTCATCAACCAGAGCGGAGATATCAAGCTTGACATGAGCATCGAATGGAGGACCTTCCTCTTCTGGAAAATCAACGGAGCAATCTTCATCGACGGGGGTAACATCTGGACCATCCGGAAATATGAAGATCAACCCGACGGAGAGTTTCGTTTCGACAAGTTCTTACGGCAAATCGCATTCAGCTATGGACTTGGGCTCCGCCTATCGCTCGATTTCTTCACCCTCCGATTTGATGCTGGTATGAAAGCAATTGACCCGGCATTCCACGGGAAAGACCACTACCCGCTACTGCACCCTAAATTCAGCAGAGACTTCACATTCCACTTCGCCGTCGGACTGCCATTCTAAACCTCAGACCTTCAAAACAAATGAGTAAAAATCATTTGCCTGTAGAGAGTTCCGAACCAATGAACTTAAGAAAAAACCATCAGCATGGACTAAAAACTAAAAAAAAATCCGTAACTTTGCCGATAATATCTCAAACTATCAAAAAAACAGACAATATGTATAGAACTAAAACATGCGGAGAACTGCGGCTGGACAATGCCGGAGAGAGCGTTACGCTCGCCGGATGGGTGCAGCGTGTCCGCAAAATGGGTGCGATGACCTTTGTTGATCTCCGCGACCGCTATGGCATCACACAGCTCGTGTTCAACGAAGAGAAGAACGCAGAATTGTGTGCGGCAGCCAACAAGCTCGGACGAGAGTACGTAATCCAGGTGAAAGGAACGGTCAATGAGCGTTACAGTAAGAACAAAAACATCCCCACTGGAGACATCGAAATCATCGTGAATAAGCTCAATGTGCTGAATGAAAGCGAGATTCCGCCATTCACCATTGAAGACAACACCGATGGTGGCGACGATATCCGTATGAAATACCGTTACCTCGACCTTAGAAGAACAGCAGTACGCAAGAATCTCGAACTGAGACACCGCATGTGCATCGAGGTGAGGAATTATTTATCAAACCTCGGATTCCTTGAGGTAGAGACTCCTATGCTTATAGGTTCCACACCTGAAGGTGCCCGCGACTTCGTCGTGCCGTCACGCATGAACCCCGGACAGTTCTACGCACTCCCACAGAGCCCACAGACGCTCAAACAATTGCTTATGGTATCCGGGTTCGACCGCTATTTCCAAATCGTGAAATGCTTCCGCGACGAGGATCTGCGCGCTGACCGGCAGCCGGAGTTTACACAGATCGACTGCGAGATGTCGTTCGTTACGCAAGAAGATATCATCCAGACTTTCGAAGGCATGGCAAAACACCTCTTCAAAACACTTCGAGGAGTAGAGTTCGATCAGCCGTTCCTTCGTCTTCCATGGGCTGAGGCAATGCGGCGTTTCGGCAGTGATAAACCCGACATGCGCTTTGGTATGGAGTTTGTGGAGCTTGACGGCATAATGAAAACAGGAACCTTCCCTGTGTTCGACAATGCGGCTTATATCGGAGGTATCTGCGCTCCCGGATGCGCCGTTTATACCCGAAAACAGCTCGACCAGCTCACCGATTTCGTAAAACGGCCTCAGATAGGAGCTAAAGGGTTAGTCTATGCAAGAGTACAAGAAGACGGAACTGTGAAGTCAAGTGTCGATAAGTTCTACACTCAGGAAATACTACAGCAGCTGAAAGAGAAGATGCAAGCAAATCCAGGCGATCTCATACTCATCCTCTCTGGTGACGATGCTATGAAGACACGCAAACAGCTTTGTGAGCTGCGTCTTGAAATGGGTGAGCGACTCGGGCTTCGCGACAAGAACAAGTTCGCACTGCTATGGGTCACTGAATTCCCTATGTTTGAATGGAGCGACGAAGAACAGCGGCTTATGGCCATGCACCATCCCTTCACCCATCCAATGGACGAGGACATCGCACTGCTCGACTCAAACCCGGCTGCAGTACGTGCCGATGCCTATGACATGGTTTGCAACGGTGTGGAGGTAGGAGGCGGTTCCATCCGTATTCATGATCCTGAGTTGCAGGAAAAAATGTTCGAAATACTCGGATTCACACCAGAAAAAGCACAAGAGCAGTTTGGATTCCTCATGAATGCATTCAAATATGGAGCACCGCCACATGGTGGACTTGCATACGGACTCGACAGATGGGTCAGCATCTTCGCCGGTCTCGACTCCATTCGAGACTGCATTGCATTCCCCAAGAACAATTCAGGACGCGATGTCATGCTCGATGCTCCTTCTGCTATCGACCAGGCTCAGCTTGATGAACTTTGTCTCAAACTCAACATAAAGGAATAAATCCGACAACTTACTTAAACGCTGAGGATTTCTTCGTCCATTTTAACTTTCTAAACTTAAATCATATAAAAAGTCCGTGGAAGAATCCACGGACTTTTCATATTTCATTTGCAGATTTATTGTCCACGAGCCGAAGGATCTTAACCTTCTATCCAGAAGGAATATAACTCCCTTTTATAAAGAAAATCAACTCCCTATTAAAATCATCAATCATCAATGCCTGACCACTTCAAAGCACGCTTCCATTCTGAAGGAAGACTCGCCTTGTCGTTCCAACCTTCGTTAAGATATTTCTCATTAGCATCGATGAGATCGTACTTATGATGCACACGGAACTCAGGGTCAGAATGCTGGTTGAAAGCAGATACATCGTGAGTGATACACAACGAGCGGTCAACAATCAGACGGGTTTCTGAAGGAAACACTCTGGTGATGTAATACTGAGCAGCACTCGACGGTCCATGACTGTAAATCACTTTATTGACAGGATCAAACAACGGGTTCTGAAGTATCACACCGTCAAGATCATAATCAAATTTCTGTGTCTTAGGGTCGTAAATCATAGAAGCGATACCGCACCGCGGACCTTCTTTGCCGACAAGTATATCGGGGAAACCGTCAAAATTGACATCAGCAAAACGTACAATCTCAACGTCTGAGGAACCGTTGGTGTTGATATCGACAAAACCCACATTAATCAACTGAGACACTTTCGTTCCTTTGAACACAGTCACAAGCACATCCCCCTCATCGTTCGACACTACATAGGCTGACATTCCATTAGGATAACCCTGCTCCTTATAGTTCGACAAATCATATAGCACATTATTCTGTGCAACAGAAATACATGCCACCGATAACATAAAGGAGGCTAAAAAAAGTTTCTTCATCATTTCGTTCAAATAAATACTTTTTTTTACAAATTTTTGAATTTTATTATTTTAGTAATAGTGAAAAAATAAGTTAGGAAAAATCATCTTGGATTTTTGAGCTATTTTTCAGTTGGTCAGAGGGAGTGATGCGGGCATCATGACCGATTTATGGATTATGAGAACATGGAGCAGTGAGAGCAATGTAGGCTATTTAACATTGCCATGTGACAAAGTTAGGTGTAGTCAATTTAAATTTTCTAATTAAACCACCCCCTGCGCCATCATAGCCTTTGCCACCTTCATGAAACCGGCAACATTAGCACCCTTCACGTAATCAACATAACCGTCAGGCTGAGTACCGTATCTAACACACTGTTCATGGATTGAACGCATAATCTCATGGAGCTTCTCATCAACCTCACGGTCACTCCAGCTCAGACGCATCGAATTCTGAGTCATCTCCAGACCGCTCGTAGCTACTCCACCGGCGTTAACTGCTTTGCCTGGAGCAAACAGTGCTTTTGCAGCAACGAAAAGCTCTGCAGCCTCAGCAGTACAGCCCATATTCGACACCTCAGCAATGCAAAGTGGATGATGAGACAGTATCGACTCAGCATCCTCAAGATTAAGCTCGTTCTGAGTGGCACAAGGCAGATAGATGTCAGCCTTACGTTCCCATGGACGCTTGTCAGCATAAAATTCAGAACCAGAGAACTCGCTTGCATACGGCTCACAGATATCCTCACCGCTCGCACGAAGCTCAAGCATATAGGAGATTTTATCTGCGTTAAGACCAGCTGGATCGTAAATATAACCGTCGGGACCGCTTATCGTGATAATCTTCGCTCCAAGCTCCGTTGCTTTCTTAGCAGCACCCCACGCTACATTTCCGAAACCACTCAGCGCAATAGTCTTACCTGCTATCGACTGCCCTTTTGAAGCAAGCATGTGATTAACGAAATAAATCGCACCATAACCAGTGGCCTCAGGACGGATGCGGGAACCACCCCACTCGATGCCCTTACCAGTCAAAACGCCTTGGAACTGGTGAGTCAGTTTCTTGTACATTCCGAACAGATAACCTATCTCACGGGCACCAACACCTATATCACCGGCTGGAACATCCTCATCGGGACCGATATGCTTGAACAACTCGGTCATGAATGCTTGACAGAAACGCATAATTTCCTGCTCGCTACGGCCGCGGATAGAGAAGTCACTCCCGCCTTTGCCACCGCCCATGGGAAGCGTAGTCAGTGCATTTTTGAATGTCTGCTCAAAACCTAAGAATTTCAGTATCGACAAATTCACAGAGCGGTGAAAGCGAAGACCACCTTTATAGGGACCTATCGCACTGTTGAACTGAACACGGTAGCCAAGGTTCACATGAACCTCACCCTTATCATCAACCCACGGGACACGGAACGTAATTACACGCTCTGGCTCAACCAGGCGCTCCATGATTTTAGCTTTTTCAAACTCAGGATGCTGATTATAAACATCCTTTACCGACAGCAGCACTTCACGTACTGCCTGAAGATACTCTAGCTCGCCAGGATGCTTTGCCTCCAGGTCGTGCATGATTTTATCTACTTCCATAGTATATAATTATTAGGGCATTATTCCTTTTGAGGACTGAATAATAAATGAAAGATTTATCGGAAATATTCCTAATATGAATAGAATCGAATGTGCTGGGCCAAAAAAGACTCAACAAGTAACAAAAACAACTGACTGAATATCAACAAAGTGCATAATCATTATTTATCAAACGGCAAATTCCGGAAACTCTTATCCGCAAAATTAAGCATTTTTCCTTTCCCCGCCAAAGATTTTCAGTTAAGATTTCTTATTTTTCTCAATTTCAGAAATTCGAATCATTCAGTCATTTAAAACATAAGAATAAAAAACACAGCCGCAGCTGTGTTTTTTAATTATTAAGACCTTATCAATCAATAGCGTGGTCCAGGACCAGGTCCATGATGATGATGGTGGTGGTGATGAGGACGATGATAAGGCTCATCCCAGTCGTACCAGCCCCAACAGCTCGACAAGAGCACGGCAATGGCAGATGCAGCTGTAATGACAGCAAAAAAATGCTTAATTCTCTTCATAATATTCAGGGTTTTATGATGTTTTTGCAAAAATATGGATTTTTTCTTAATTGTCAAAGTAAAACCGCAAAAAACTGTATCGTAGAGTGCGAATTAGAGTTTACCAGCCATAATAAGGGCGATGATAGCGATAATAATAACGGTGTGGAGGAGGAACTGGCTCATCGTATAAGTCATACCAACAGCAGCAGCTGGAAAGGAAGAGTGCGATAAAAGAAATCGCTACTACCAAAATTGCAATACTTCTGTACTTTTTCATAATCATATATTTTTAAATTGTTAATATTTCTTTTGACGATGCAAAATTAAGGCATATTTTCAAGTCCAAAAACCGAATATTCCTATTATTCAAGGGGATTTTCCTATTTCTGAGGGAAATTCCCCCGCAAATTTTATCTCGTCTGCAAATTAAGTAATAGTGAAAAAATAAGTTAGGAAAATTTATCTTAGTTTTTTGAGCTGTTTTTCAGTTGGTAAGAGGGAGTGATGCGGACATCATGACCGATGAACAGCTGGAAAAGAGCCAAAAAGATAAGTTTAAATCTTGAATGATTGCCTGACATTAAATTTACTAAAAATTTACTAAGTTATTTTTTTTTGTTGCTAAATACACTTTTCACTGTTCTCTTTTCACTATTCACTTAAAAGAATTATGAATTATTAATTAATTTTTCGTAACTTTGCAAAGATTTATATGTACCAGAATGGAACGGTACCTGTTTACCAACTCACGTATCTCGTTATTACGGAGAAGGGCGGCAGATGAGAACCGTCATGATGGAGACTTGAGAATCAGGTCGTTACATAAACATAACCTAGTTTTATTAACAATGAAAGTAATGAAATTTGGCGGAACATCCGTGGGTTCCGCAGAAAGCATTCTAAGTGTAAAAAAGATTGTAGAGGCAAGCGAAGAGCCTGTCATTGTCGTTGTTTCCGCATTATGTGGAATAACCGACCAACTCATCAACACTTCGCATCAGGCACTGGCGGGAGACCAGCGCTATATCGACGCTTACAACGACATGGTAAGCCGACATCACCAGCTTATCGATGCTGTCATACCTGATGCCGACAAGCAGGTGGCACTGTTAAAAACAGTTGACTCACTCCTCGATGACCTTAAGAGCATCTACCAGGGCGTTTATCTCATCAGAGACTTGTCCGAAAAAACGGCTAATGCTATCGTCAGCTACGGAGAGAGAATCTCATCAAACATCGTGGCAACGGTCATGAACAGCGCTTCATGCCACAATGCACTCGAATTCATTAAAACCGAAAAGAAGAATGGAGTCAACACACTTGTCACAGGCGAAACATACGACAAGGTGAGAAAAGAGTTCAAGCACTTCAAAGCGGTGGGAAACGATCACCACTCACCAAGACCCATTGCCGTCGTACCTGGATTTATAGCCACAGACAATGAGACGGGAGAAATCACAAATCTCGGAAGAGGTGGATCCGATTATACCGCCAGTATCATAGCTGCGGCACTCGATGCCTCAATACTTGAAATCTGGACCGATGTGGATGGATTCATGACGGCAGACCCGAAAGTAATCAACTCTGCATATACCATCGACCATCTCTCTTATATCGAAGCGATGGAGCTCAGCCACTTTGGAGCAAAGGTGGTCTATCCGCCCACAATATATCCTGTATGTATCAAAAACATACCGATACTTATCAAGAATACTTTTAACCCCGAAGCAAAGGGCACTATCATATCATCAGAAGGTGAGAAAACCTCAAGAGCCATCAAAGGTATCTCATCAATCAACAACACCAGCCTCATAACCGTGTCTGGTCTCTCCATGGTCGGTGTCATCGGAGTTAACAGGCGTATATTTACAGCTCTGGCAAAAGAGGGAATCAGTGTATTCCTCGTCAGCCAGGCATCTTCAGAGAACTCAACATCCATCGGTGTACGCAATGAAGACTCAGATAAAGCATGCCAGGTGCTCAACGAGGAATTCAAGAAGGAAATTGAGATGGGAGCCATGTATAAGATGGCACAAGAGAAAAACCTCGCAACGATAGCAATCGTTGGAGAGAACATGAAGCACACACCAGGCATCGCAGGTAAGCTTTTCGGTACACTTGGACGCAGTGGTATCAGTGTGATTGCATGTGCCCAGGGTGCGTCAGAGACTAACATATCGTTCGTTGTGGAAAGCAGGTTCCTGAGAAAATCACTCAACGTGCTGCACGACAGTTTCTTCCTTTCTGAATACCAAGTGCTCAACCTATTCATTTGTGGCACAGGAACCGTAGGCGGTTCGCTCTTGCAGCAGATTGCCCAGCAGCGGGAAATTCTCATGAAAGAACGGCGTCTCAAGCTCAATGTCGTAGGAATCATCGACGTGACATGCGCCATATACAACCGCGACGGAATTGACCTCGCAAACTACCAGGAGGAACTGGCAAAACATCCTGGCAGCAACGAGGAGACAATACGCAAAGAGGTTATAGGTATGAACATCTTTAACTCCGTATTTGTCGATTGTACTGCGGCACCAGGCATCGCAGCACTTTATCAGGACTTCCTCGACCACAGTATCAACGTGGTGGCGGCGAACAAAGTGGCGGCTTCATCCGACTATCAGGTTTATGCAAAACTGAAAGCGACAGCACGCGACCGAGGAGTGAAATACATGTATGAGACAAACGTGGGAGCAGGACTCCCAATCATCCACACGATGAACGACCTCGTCAATTCTGGAGACAAAATCGAAAAGCTTGAGGCTGTGCTCAGCGGAACTCTCAACTATATTTTCAACAAGATTTCTGCAGACATCCCGTTCTCCAAGACGGTAAGAATGGCAAAAGAGGAGCGTTTCTCAGAGCCCGACCCGAGAATTGATCTCAGCGGAAAGGATGTAATACGGAAGTTGGTGATTCTCAGTCGTGAAGCAGGTTATCAACTCAACCAGGAGGATGTGGAGAAGCACCTCTTCATTCCAAATGAATTCTTCGAAGGTAGTATCGATGATTTCTGGAAGAACCTGCCATCGCTCGACGAAGGCTTTGAGTTAAGACGGAAGAAGCTGGAGGAAGGCAACAAGAAATGGCGCTTCGTCGCTACACTTGAGAACGGCAAAGGAAAGGTGGCACTGCAGGAAGTGGATGAACATCACCCATTCTACGACCTCGAAGGTTCTAACAACATCATCCTCATCACCACTGCACGCTATCATGAGCACCCCATGCTTATCAAGGGATACGGTGCTGGAGCAAGTGTCACAGCAGCAGGAGTTTTTGCCGACATCATGAGGATTGCGAATATATAATTTTTTCACTCCCAATCCCGAGGGGATTTAACTTTCTATTGAAGAATGAAACACTTAATCATACTCGGCGATGGAATGGCTGACTGGAAAGTGGAGAGTCTTGGAAACAAGACCCTCCTCCAATATGCCGAAACGCCTTATATCGATGCTCTTGCGAGAATGGGAAGGTGCGGAATGCTCCAGACCGTGCCCGAAGGATTCCATCCGGGAAGCGAGGTGGCGAACTCAGCCATACTTGGTTACGACCAGTCGAAGGTGTATGAAGGAAGAGGACCGCTTGAGGCGGCAAGCATCGGAGTGGAACTGAGTGAAGGAGACATGGCTATTCGGTGTAACCTCATCTGTATCGAGGGAGACCATATCAAAAATCATTCGGCGGGGCACCTTACTACCGAAGAGGCTGACCAGCTCATAAAGTTCTTACAGGAAAAACTGGGAAACGACAAGGTGCATTTTCACACGGGAATCCAATACCGCCACCTGCTGGTAATTAAGGGGGGCGACAAAAGGATTGACTGCACACCTCCACACGATGTTCCGGGACAGCCTTGGCGCCCATTGCTGGTAAAACCACAGGTGAAAGAGGCACAACCGACAGCTGAGCTCATAAATTCACTCATTGTCAAGTCACAGGAACTCCTCAAAAATCATCCGCTCAACATTCAGCGTATCAAAGATGGAAAAGACCCTGCAAACAGCATATGGCCATGGGCAGGAGGATACAGGCCAGACATGACACCACTCACAACCACCTACCCCGCTATACGACGCGGGGCAGTCATAACCGCAGTCGATCTGCTCAGAGGAATTGGAAAGCTAGCCGGGCTCCGGTCCATCGAAGTGGAAGGGGCAACAGGGCTTTACAACACGAACTATGAAGGAAAGGCCCAGGCCGCTATCGATGCGCTCAAAACCGACGATTTCGTCTATCTGCATATTGAGGCAAGCGACGAGGCGGGGCACGACGGTAACCTCGAACTGAAACTCAAGACCATCGAATACCTCGACCAGCGGGCTGTAAAACCAATCTTCGAAGCCATTTATGGAAAGCTGGAGGGTTTCAACCCGGAACACCCCGTTTCATCCGTGGGAGAGGACGTGGCGATAGCCATTCTGCCAGATCACCCCACACCGGTGGCACACCGTACACACACCAATGAGCCGGTGCCCTTTCTGATTTACAAGCCGGGCATCCTGCCCGACAGTGTGCAGACTCTCGACGAGGACGCTTGCCTACTCGGATCCTACGGACTCCTCAAACGCGACGAATTCATGAAAGCCCTCATGTCCGACTGAGAAAAAACTTATGTCCAACTGACAATTTGCCTGAGCCCGTCAGCTTTCATGTAGGCAACGGTATTCCGTCGCACAACCGACCGGCGCGACATGGTCAATTCAATACTTAAAACTAAGAAACTAAAAACTAAATATGCAATTCTATTCCACCAACGCCCAAGCCCCCCTTGCCACCCTCGAGAAGGCTGTGGTAAAAGGGCTTGCAGAAGACAAAGGACTCTATATGCCAGAGCGCATCAAGACGCTCTCCGACAGTTTTTTCGACAACATCGAAAACCTGTCATTCCAGGAAATCGCATTCACCGTAGCGGATGCATTCTTCGGAGAGGACGTGCCCGCCGACGACCTCCGGCGTATCGTCAACGACACATTAGCATTCGACTGCCCGGTCGTGCCAGTCACAGACAATATCTTCGCACTTGAGCTCTTTCATGGCCCTACGCTCGCATTCAAGGACGTGGGAGCACGATTCATGGCTCGACTCCTGCAATATTTCATCCACAAAGAGGGTGACGAAGGCAACACGGTCAACGTGCTCGTGGCCACTTCCGGCGACACCGGCTCAGCGGTGGCGAACGGGTTCCTTGGTGTGGATGGCATCCACGTATATGTGCTTTATCCAAAAGGCAAGGTAAGCGACATACAAGAGTGCCAGTTCACCACCCTTGGGCAGAATATCACAGCCATCGAGGTTGATGGCGTGTTCGACGACTGCCAGCGGCTCGTGAAGTCAGCGTTCATGGACCAAGAACTTAACGCTCACCTCAAACTCACATCAGCCAATTCCATCAACGTGGCAAGGTTCCTACCACAGGCATTCTATTACTTCTATGCGTACGCACAGATGAAGAAACGGGGACTGGCCGACCGGCTCGTAGTTTGCGTACCGTCGGGTAATTTCGGAAATATCTGTGCAGGACTCTTCGGAAAGCGGATGGGGCTTCCCGTGAGCCGCTTTATTGCGGCTAACAATGCCAATGACATCTTCTACCAGTTCCTACAGACAGGAGAATACAATCCCAAGCCCTCCATACAGACCATTGCCAACGCTATGGACGTAGGAGACCCATCGAACTTCGCTAGAATCTACGACCTCTACGGGAAAAACCACTCGAGCATCTGCGCCGACATCAGCGGCGCCACATACACAGATGAACAGATTGCCCAGACCATCAAAAAAGTTTATTTTGAAACGGGCTATCTCTGCGACCCACATGGTGCATGCGGATTCAGAGCACTCAAAGAGGGACTTAGAGAGAATGAGTGTGGTGTTTTCCTCGAAACGGCACACCCGGCCAAATTCAAGCACACAGTAGATCAGATTATCGGACAGCCTGTCAACATCCCTGAAAAACTCGCTGAGTTCATGAAAGGAAAGAAGCTGTCAGTGCCTATGACCAAAGAATTCGCCGATTTCAAGCAGTTCCTCATGACCTGTTAGTGTTCACAAGAATACAAGATCACAAGACGAGACTATTGTTTGTTTTTGAAGGGTTATAAGTTGATTATCAGGAAAAAAGTAATCTGAACAATCAGAGAAAACAACTAAAAACTAAAAACTAAACCATGTTTTCGTTTTTCAAACGAATTTTCAGACGTACCACCGACCCGGTGCTTGCAAAGACACTTAAAAAACAGAAGTCGGCAAAGAAGTCGCTCAAAGGACTTGAGTGGCTCAACAGGATTGTGGTCATGGTTGCGTCGGTGGCCATCATCACCTATTTCCTGCCAAACTCCGAGCAGTTCAAGTACGGAGAAGTGAAAGTGGGAATCCCATGGCATCACCCTCCCCTCATTGCACTCTGGAAATTCAACGTGAATATGACTGACCAGGAGCTATACAAAAAGAAAGACAGCATACGACAGGAATTCCAGCCATATTTCAATTTAAAGCACGCCGTGAAGGACACGGTAAAAATCCGTATTCAGAACGCCGCTCAAAAACTTTATGAAGAGAAGCGGTTTGACTCCCCTGTAGTAGCAGTATATTACAGAGCACTGCTTGATGACATAGAGACAATCTACGATGAAGGCGTAATGGGGCAGCAGACATTCGACAGTCTGAAAATGTCCACCAGGGCATCCTATATCAGAATACTCGACAACAACATACAGAAACCCCCTGTCAGTATCGACAACATCTACAGCATGCAAGGGGCGTATCAGAAACTCATGAACCCGGTAAACGACAATGCCAACATAGTCGATACGCTCAGGAAGCAATTTCTCTCGGCACTCAATCTGAACATGCTGCTGGAGCAGAATCTGTTCTTTGATGTCAAGAAATCTTCACAGGAACTCAACACCTTGACAGACTCACTCTCCCCGAATATTGGCAATGTGCTTCAAAATGAGAAAATCATCGACAGGGGAGAAATCATCACGCCCGAGAAACTGAGGAAAATCAAAGCTTACGAAGACACGTTCAGGAGCAGGACAGAGAACCAGAAACCAGTGAAAGTACTGATTGGACAAATCCTCTTCGTATTGCTTATCATCATCGTACTCAACACCTTCCTCTACATCTTCAGGAGAGACTATTTCCTGAATAAGCGGGCATACCTCATGTTGTTCATCCTGCCAGTGTTTTTCTGCTCCATCACATCAACACTCGAACAGCACACGATGCTGCATGTCTATGTCGTGCCCTTCTGCCTAGTACCTATTATTATCAGGGTGTTCCTCGACTCAAGGGTAGCATTTGTGTTCCATCTCGCCACGATTCTGTTGGCATCCATCTCCATTGTGTACCACTATGAGTTCCTTGTCATTCAGACCATTGCGGGAATGGTAGCTGTGCAGACTCTCAGGCAGATGACACAGCGGTCACAGATAGTCAAAACAATGCTGCTCGTCACGGCAACACTCGTGGCAACATATTTCATCGTATCGCTCATGACTGCAGAGGATCCCTCAAAAGACCCCGACAAGACAGATCCCTATTACTGGCTAGTAGTCAGCGGACTGCTGCTCCTTTTCGCATATCCGCTTTTCTGGATTATGGAGAAATTCTTCGGGTTCACGTCGGAAGTTACATTGCTTGAGTTGTCTAACACCAACAACCCGCTCCTGCAGAAACTCATGGAAGAGGCGCCAGGAACCTTCCAACACTCCACGCAAGTGGCCATTCTAGCATCAGAAGTGGCAGCAAAAGTGCAGGCTAACGTGCAGTTAGTCAGAACTGGAGCACTCTACCATGACATTGGCAAATTATCAAGACCGGTGTTCTTCACTGAGAACCAGTCTGGGAAAAACCCGCACGAACGAATCTCACCAGTCAAAAGTGCAGAGGTTATCATCTCGCACGTGACAGAGGGCGTGAAACTGGCAGAGCACTACGACCTGCCAGAGGTCATTCAGCGGTTCATCATCACCCACCATGGGACAGGCAAAGTGAAGTATTTCTACATCACCTATAAAAACGAACACCCTGAAGCAGACATCGACGAGAGCAAATTCACCTATCCTGGACCGAATCCCGAATCGAAAGAGGAAGCTATCCTCATGATGGCAGATGCCGTGGAAGCGGCTTCCAGAAGTCTCACGACTTATACTGAGGAGACAATCTCAGCGCTCGTCGATAAAATTGTGCAGTCGCAGGTGGAGGAAGGATTCTTCAACGACAGCAATCTCACATTCAAAGACGTGCAGATAGCCCGGAAAGCACTGAAAGAACGGTTGAAAACCATCTACCACACCCGTATCTCCTACCCCGAACTCGTCAAAAATGACGAATCCGAAACAGAGAACAAAAGTGAAAAGGAAAAAACAGAAAATATATAGTTTAATCCTATAATTTCCTATAACCTCCTATAACTTCCTATAACCTCCTATAAAAAACATAAAAAAATGAAAAAACTACTGCTAACAACCATCCTCGCCATCGGCTGTGCATCAGCTTTCGCACAGAAAACGGTCTATATACCTGTGGAATGGCGCTATTTCAACTCCAACGACACCCTGCTCTATGCTGACAACGACCCCGAAAACAAATACACTTGGTCGAAGTCACGAAGCATAGAGACCGATAACTTCATTGTGTTTTGGGACAAATACTGGGGTAACACACCGCCCGACAAGCTCAACAGCTCAAACTTCTACTACATCGACCTCGCCTACATGAAGGAAAGGCTTGAAACTTTCTACAAAGACGAGACGGAGACGCTCGGATTCGGTTCGCTACCCAGCTCAAACGTGCACAAATACAAAATCATCGTCTGCCTGAATCACACAGAGACTTGGACCTGCTACGGATCGGGCTACGACTACCAGGTGCCGGCGCTCTGGCTCAACCCATCCACATGCAAGCCCGTAGGGTCAGCCGTGGCTCACGAGGTGGGTCACTCTTTCCACTACATGTGCTACAGCGACGACTCCAAACAGGGAACCATCTCAACATGCCACACCGGCTTCCACGACCCGATAGGGATGGGAGCGGCAATCTGGGAGACAACCGCCAACTGGCAGGCACTTTGCTCCTACCCCAACGAGGTGTTTAGTGAGAGCAGCACTGGCTATTTCTTCTACAACACCCACAATATGGCATTCTCACACGAATGGCACAGATACCAGGCATACATGTTCCTGCATTATCTCTGCGAATACTACAACGACCTGCAGACTGTTTATAAGGTGTGGACACAGCCGATGCCTAAAGCATCCGACTTCAACGAGGCGCTCATGGCGCTCAAGAGCCTCACCGTGGCAGAGCTCTACAAGCTGCATTTCGACTTCGCCATGCATGCAGCCACCTACGACATCGAAAAATGCAAGGGATACAACAATGCCTTTATCGGGAATTTCAGATATGCATGCTCACTCATCGCTGACAGCACTTATCAGGTGGCTTACTCCAGCTGTCCGCAGGGCACTGGATTCAACGTAATACCGCTTCAGACAAAAGAGCCGGGAACGGAAATCACAACCACGTTCACAGCCATGAAGCCTATCAGCAAACTCACATCGTGCGACCCTGCTGAATACTTCAACGGCGAGAACTTCGCAAAGACCACACGAACCACCTACAACGGTGTCAACTCATCCTACAGGGGATTCCGTATCGGCTATGTGGTACTCAAAAACGACGGTACAAGAGCATATTTCTCTGCCGACTCTGTGTATTGCACAGGAAGCGGTGAGAAGACTGTTGAGGTGAGCTTCACCGTGCCTGAAGGGGCAAAGCAGATGTGGCTCATCGTGGCACCCTCGCTCAAGAACTACATTCAACATAAATGGGATGACAATATAACAAACGACGACCAGTGGCCGTATTATTTCAAGCTACACAATACAGACATCGGGGCAAAAGCAACGGTTTATGCAATGCCCACCATCGATGGAAGGGATGTGGCAAACGTGGAATTTGAGTACGACGTGTTTTTCCCGGCAAGTACCTACGACTACTTCGGCACAGAGATAAACATCTCAGGAAACGCACAGGCGGCGCTGGGCACTGCCTTCCAGATGGAAAGCCCGGCAAACGACATACCCGCCACCATCACCACATGGACTTCTGGAACTGTGAAAGAAGGAACAGGCAAATTCTATCCTTGCAACCCCAAGACGGGTACGGTCGTTCAGACGGGGTCATCAGCAAATGGCTACGGACACTGGTTCAATGCGGCTGGTAATGTCTGCGAATACAGCCAGGGATATGTCTATTCCGAATTCTCACCTTCATCTCTTATGTTCTCAATCGGGCGATATCCCAACAAGGTGAAAAACGGCGACACATACAGAGTGGCACAGGCTATCAGATACAAGAAAAACGGAAAGATTGCACAGGCCACATTCTACTTCAACATCTACATCACCGATAGCATGGAAGGGGCTGCACTTAAGTCCATAACAGAACACACCGTCGCCCCTGTCGAAATCATACCGGGTGACGTAAACCTTGACGGTTATGTCGATATCTCCGACATCGTGGCTATCATCAACACCATTGCCGGCGACCAGACATACAAGGACACCGCCGACGTCAACAACGACAGCAACACCAACATCTCTGACATCGTCTCCGTCATCAACATCATCGCCGGGAAGTAGTTGTTTGCTATTAGCTTTTCGCCGTTAGATATTTACTTCCAATTCCAAAGGATTTTAAAATTAACTCCCATAAAGAATAAATGAACCAGCTCCGCAAATCCTTCTATCTGCCCCTCACTGTCGTGCTGATTCTCCTCGCCATGTTCTGGCTCCCGAAAATCCAAGTCGGAGACAAGGAATTCAGAAGGGTGAATCTCCTCAGCGACGTGCAACAGCGCGACTCCGACGGCAACATCCTTGCGGAGCTGATGGCTGACTCTCTGACCGGCTCCATTGAGATTGCCGCCGACTCTGTCGCTCACAACGACGACAGCCAGTCGGTCGCCTTCGACAGAATCGAGGATGAGGAGGAAGAAGAACCGGTGGTGGTGCCGACAAAGACACAGACGGCGAAGCAGGAACCTACACAGAAGAAAAACAACAAATCAACCGCTCAGAAATCAAATCCGGAAAACAAGAAACCGGACGAAGTGCCTAAACAGACGGCTTCCGTCAACGAAGGCGACACCACAGCCTACCACCCCGCCGACATCAAGCCCATCGACTACTCTGCGGTCAGCACAGGCGATGTACCCGACATCGAGGACTTCGGAGGGACCATGAGCCATTTCAGGGCGGCACTTGCCCAAGCGGGAAGCAGGCCAGTCAGAATCGCTTTCTTCGGCGACTCATTCATCGAGGGCGACATCCTCACCAGCGACCTCCGTGAGATGCTTCAGGCACAGTATGGCGGAAAAGGGGTCGGATGGATCGACATATCCTGTGTGTCGGAACGGTTCCGGCTCACGGCAAAAACAAACTGCTCGGGATGGGAGTCACACCACGCCAACGACCGTAATGGGCATCAGGGAAGCCTGCAGGGACTTAACGGCGGCTATTTCATCGCGAAAGGCAAGGCGTCCTTCAACGTCACGACGAGCAAAGGACATGCGGCAATTGCCGACAGAGCGACTATATTATATGTACCGGGAGGACTATCGTTCAAAGGACGGGTGAACGGGGCGGAAACACAGCCGGCCATCAACGACGGAGGAGCGATGGCGGCTGCCGTGTTCCAGTCGGCAAACATCGGCAAGTTTGCGTTCGACGCAGCGGGCAGCGGACGGGTCTTTGGTGTCGCACTTGACGGCAACACAGGCATCTGCCTCGACAACTACAGCATGAGAGGCAGCAACGGGTGGTACACCGCCAACACAGCTGACGACATCCTCTCCGCATACGCACGCCTGCGACCCTACGACCTCTTCATCTTTGAGTACGGACTGAATATCGCAAACAAAAAACAGACGGACTATTCCTTGTACACTTCCAAATTCAAGAAAGTTATCCGTAAAATCAAGGCACACTTCCCCAATGCAAGCATCCTCATCCTCGGCAGCGGTGACCGCGACGAGCGAAGTGCCGACGGACTGGTCACCATGCGGGGGGTGAAAGAACTCATAGCAGCACAAAGACAGATGGCAGCCGACGAGGGTGTCGCTTTCTGGAACCTTTTCATCGCCATGGGAGGGGAAGGCAGCATCGGGCGTATGCAGAAAAACGGGCAGGCGAACCTCGACTTCACACACATCAACGCTGCAGGAGGAAAAGTCGTCGCAAAATCCCTCTTCAAAGCCCTCACCAAATAAAAACTAAAGCATAACATTGCAACGAATAATCGTATAGAAACTAATGAAAAAGAAAATCTTACAACAAAAAAGATTTTAAGCCTTTAGATACTCGTTAGATTCCTTTCGAACAGGATTTAGTTTTCAGTCGTTAATATTTGTTTTTGTGAGTTAGTCTGAATACTCAGATTATTCCAAGTGCTCTGATAATTCTGAAGACTTCCGCTTTTGCCACCAATTCCAAAAGCATTTAACTTCCTAAAGAAATTTTCAACTTCCATAAATTCAATTATGAATTACAAAACCCTCATCTTCGCCCTTCTAATCGCCACCTGCTTCACCGCAAACGCCCAGCGCTCACAGGTGTGGTGCCCCGACAACGGTGACGGCACATTCACCAACCCCGTACTCTATGCCGACTACTCCGACCCGGACGTATGTGTGGTGGGCGACGACTATTACCTCACTGCCAGCTCGTTCAACTGCATACCGGGACTGCCGGTTCTCCATTCCAAAGACCTCGTCAACTGGCAAATCATCGGACATGCACTCCAGGAACTGCAGCCGGCTGAGCTCTTCGACCGTCCACAGCACGGCAACGGCGTGTGGGCGCCCTCCATACGCCACCACGACGGCACCTTCTACATCTACTGGGGCGACCCCGACCACGGCGTGTTCATGGTCAAGACAACCGACCCGGCAGGCAAATGGGAAGCACCGGTTTGCGTCATCCCCGGCAAAGGGATGATTGACACCTGCCCCCTCTGGGACGACGACGGACGCTGTTACCTCGTCAACGGATGGGCTGGATCCAGGGCCGGCTTCAACTCCGTCCTGACCGTACGCGAGCTGTCATCCGACGGCACGAAACCCATCAGCAACCCGGTCATCGTGTTCGACGGAGGACAGGAGAACCACACCGCCGAAGGACCGAAATTCTACAAACGCGACGGCTATTACTGGATTATGTGTCCCGCAGGAGGCGTGGAGACCGGGTGGCAGCTCGCCATGCGAGCCAAGTCGCCCTACGGACCTTACGAGTGGAAACGGGTGATGTGGCAGGGAACGACCGACATCAACGGACCGCATCAGGGAGGATGGGTGCATACCCCTTTCGGTGAGGACTGGTTCCTACATTTCAACGATAAGGGAGCATACGGACGCGTGGTATATCTCCAACCCGTCAACTGGTCGTCGGGATGGCCGATAATGGGCAAAAAAGGCGAGCCGGTGATCACCTGCAAAAAGCCGAAATCATCGTCAACTACCATCATCAACCCTGTGGAGTCCGACGAGTTCGACGGTCTGCTACTGGGCAAGCAATGGCAGTGGCATGCCAACTATAAGCAGACTTACGGCATGGCGGCTCCAGGAGGCGTTTACCGTATGTACACCCACGACCTCGGCACTGACGCTGTCAGCCTATGGGAAGCACCAAACCTGCTCCTGCAGAAACCAGCGGGACCGGCATTCACCGCCACCGCGAAAGTGCGGTTCGCATCAAAGGAGGACGGACAGTATGGCGGCATCGTCATGATGGGCATGGATTATTCTGCACTCGTCGTCCTCCGCCAGGGCGAACAGTTCATCCTACAACGTCACACCTGTCACGACGCGGACAAAGGAAAAGCGGAAACACAGGTCACCATCGCCACCCTGCAACCCACAGAGAGAGACAAAGGCGAGTACGCACCCGCCATCTACATCGACCTGTTTCTCCGCATGAACATCAGCAACGGCACCTGCCAGTTCGAATACAGCCTCGACAACAAGCGGTTCCATCCGGCAGGCGATCCTTTTGCGATGCGCAAAGGCAAGTGGATTGGAGCCAAGCTCGGTTTCCTCGCCGAATGTAAAGGTCTCAGGAAAAACCGCGGATGGCTGGACATCGACTACATACGCATCAGTAAATAAGACTCCAAAGTAATTTCATGCGGGGGTGGTGAGACCGACTTTTTCTCCTCATAAACTTGAAAAAGCCACAAAAACAATTAGAATTAAAAGAGGTAGGTTAAAGACTACTCAAGTATGGTTCCGCAGTGTGGACATTTACCCTTACTCCTGACTTTCTCACCACATTTGGGGCACTGATATTTATATTTGACATAACCGTTGTAGAGCACCCACAGAAACCAAACGAGAATGGCAAAGAACACATATCCGACATAGATTCTGGTTGACCATGAGATAAAGAGATAAATAAACATGGAAGCACCTATTATCTCAAGGAAAAATGCCACACCTCTCGTAAAGGAGAAATGGTTATATATTTCCATGAAAAGCGCGATAAACACAACAAGAATGAGCCAGACGAGAATTACGAGAATCGCCATGACGGGAGGCAGAAGGAAAGGGTTGAGCGTGGGGTGGAAATAATACTCCTGCCAGTATTCCGGTACGAAATTCTGTACGCTGGCATACAGGCAAGCAAGCATCGCCACGAGTGTGATGAAAAGGGAAGGATAAAGCGAATCCATCTCATTGAATTTCACCACTCTCACCTTCTTTTTGTTAAATGTACGGTGGATATATACCCCGAGAATGCCCAATAGCAGCAGTCCGCCCATCCAAAGCAGCCTGGTGTTGGTGAGGGAATGTAGCAACTCAGAGATGTTGTCGTTAGGAACGGTGTGACGGAGCAGCATGCTCTCTGTCACCCACCCCATTGTGTTGTGTTCCGTTGCCACCTTCACCCAGACCGTGTCGGCATTAGCTGTGACGGTAAGGGTGTCAGCATGGAGAAGCATGGTGTCGGAATCATCCTCTCCGACCTTCTTGTCGAGCTCCTGGGTAGCCTCTTCCATCGACTTCATCAGACTGACATCGGCTTGCGACAACTGAAGTGAATCATTCTGTGACACCAGGTTACGCTTCACCTTTACGACCACAAGCATCTCGTCGCGAAAGGCGTAAGCCGTGTCGCTCTGCTCATCTTCCCTAGGAACGAGCTTGATGGAGTCGGCAAGCACCTTGAAGTTGTCGTTGATGGTATAGTGATGGGTGAGACGGAATTCAAGGCTGTCTATCTGGTCGTTGGTCAGCTGATTGATAAAGACTGAGTCGATTTTTGTGGCAGAAGCAGCCAGCGAATCGGGAATCGAGTCACACCCATCGCCTACCGCATCCCCCTTTCCTGCACATGCCGACAAGAGGACACTCCACACACACAACAACAGATATATCAAATGCTTCACCAACTTTAATTACTTAATTTTTTAAGGTTTACACTGCAAAAATACGCTTTTCAGAAAAAAAAACAAAATTTAAATGTCATATTTTAGTTTTTTTAGGTATTACACACTGTTTTGTTACTGTTCAAAGAATACTTATTTAATAATCACTGCGCTCAAAATGCTAAAAAAAACATAAAAAATTGGTGAAACAGTTTTTTTGTGATATCTTTGCGAATCCATAAATTCCATTTAAACCAAATACATTATCATGATTAAGCAACTTATCATCATCGCACTCTTTGCACTCGGAAT
>JAEEOB010000202.1 GCA_016284045.1 Bacteroidaceae bacterium | reverse complement strand
ATGGGAATAGAAGCGAATTATATCGAATTTCTTTATCCAACTGTGACGATTAATGCCGACACCTATGGCACCTATTCTCACGGCGACATCTATATCGCCGGCAGAATCACCTCTAACGGCAGAGCTGCCGGTATCTACGCGACAGGTGACATCAACATTGAAAGCTCTTATTCTGTGAATGCTTCCAGCGATGGTAAATGCGAGGACTGGTATGTAACGGATGCTGGTGGTAATGTAACACGTTATGGCGACGCTTACAAAGGCTTTGGCATCCGAAGCGACGGCAACATCACGATTAAGGGCGGGACAGTTGACGCATACGGCAAAAAATTCGGTATATATGCCGCCAGAGCAATTAACATCACCAACAACGCACAGACAGTGACGGCAAAGAGCGACAACTATGCGATGGGGTTCTATTCACTGACCTACACCAACCAGAAAATCATGACACCGGTAAACGGAAAGGTCTCCAGTGGGAACTACAGCTATAACTCCATGTCTTTCCGCACGATTTTGGATTCCTCAAGCAAAGTTGCCAAGGAAGCGGTCATCGGGCTGCCGAATCTCAGCGGTGCGGTCAAACTGGATGCCTCAACGATTGTGCCGGGCCAGTGGGTACGTTATAAAGTGACAGGCGATGCAGCAAGTCTGACAAGTGTTCTCAAAGAACGATGGGAAGTCCATGACGGCAGCGAATGGACAACAGTGACCCCCTATGAGAAAGGAGTCTATGTCGCTACAGCGAACGACGTGGGTAAATATCTGAGAGTGGTTCTTTCCGCCGACGGATATCATCAAACGCTGACCAGCCCTCAGGTCTATATTACGAAATCTGCTTGTTTGAAGACACCGGAGAAAGCGGTAGTTGAGCTTTTCAGACGGTCCAGACATTATTATCTTTTAGTTATAAATGCACGAACAGACCAGGAATATGTGTGTTATTCTCAACCTGAAATCACTGACGAATCCGTATGGGAGAATGCCCTGACGCCAACTGCCGACGGCACTTTGACTGTGCTCACCTCGGAGATAGGATCCATTCACACTTACGTGCATACCCGTATGAAAGAAACGGAGACAACATTTGCCAGCAAGTCGGTCTATACCCAATATCCTGAAGAGGCACACAAGAAAGGTGACGTGAATCTGGACAATGTGGTTGACATCAGCGATGTGGTGGCTGTCATCAACACCATAGCAGGCGACAACACCTTCCGTTCCACTTCTGATGTGAACGGCGACGGCGATATCAACATCAGCGATGTGGTGGCAGTCATCAATATTATTGCTGGAGTATAGTAATTAGTGTAAGTATTCAGAAACGGTTATCTGAAGGCGAATTATGCTCACTTAATCACAATCTTCCTGCCGTTATTGATGTAAATGCCAGGAGCGGAAGGCTTTCCGTTCAACCGGAGGCCACTGAGACTGTACCATGTGCCGGTCTTGGCCGTGCTGTCCGTTAAATAGAGGCTGTCTATCCCCGTGTTCTCGCTGTAGCCCAGCTTGCGGTCCAGCCAGGCGATGCGCTCACGCAGGTACCGGCGGACATTCTCCACCTCAGCCTCGTAGCTGCCCCATACTAACGAACCAATGTCTATAGCTTTGTTCAAGATGGGCCACCGCATGAAATTGAGGTCCTTGGTCTGGGCAAGGTCAGCCACCTGACCGTCGATGTAGTCCATTAACTGCTGCTCGGTGATGGTCGTCTGGCGCAGTTCCGACCATATCTGGAGCAGTTGTTCACGGGTGGACTCGTTTTCGATGATTATCTTATCGGCAAAGTCCTTCATGGTGCCGGCGCTGTGTCCGCCGCTGCGGTAGAGGAAGTCGCTCGAGGCATTGGTGGGATAGATAAATTTGCTGTTCTCGAAGGCGAAATCGAAGTCCCAGACTGGCCCGGTATAGAATTTGTCGTCATTTCGGTGCTTATACATATAGACGCTCCAGTAGATGTCGATGTTGCCTGCCAGTTCGTTGATGAGGAAATGGCGGAGGAAGGTGTTCATGTCCAGGTACGTCTCCCAATCACTCTCCATCTTGTTGAAAGCCTCCTCGATGTATGCATGCTGTTGGGACGTGATTTCATCGTCGGCAGGATAATGGATGGTCACGGGGATGCCCGAAGAAGATGTGAACCAGCTGATTTCCTCGTCGGCGTGGGCGTCAATCTCCAGGAGATAACCGCCGGTCAACGCCTCGCCGCTGTTGTCGTCTAAGGTCATCTCCTCCAGCTCTATGCGGCCGTTTTCCACCTTGAGTGCATCGGTAATCTGATAAGTGCCTTTATACTCACCGTTCAAAAGCACATCCACCGTCTGGGCATAGGGCGTGAACGCCATCTGAAATCGCCGGCTCATCTCCATTGCCAGCAGATTGCGCAGCAACGTCTTGTCAGTGTAGTTTGCAACCAGATACCAGTTCTTGGCCTTGGCGGTAGCACCGCATATCTTTTGTTTCATATCGAACTTAATGTTATAGGGACGTTTGGGAAAGGTACGGGAACTGTTTCCGCGCTCACGTATCTTGCCAGGTTCAGAAAGCACCGTCACACCGTCTTCGTCAATGAGAGTG
>JAEEOB010000201.1 GCA_016284045.1 Bacteroidaceae bacterium | reverse complement strand
CCTTATCTTGGAAGTTTTTACTGCTGGATTTGCAGTAGCTTGTTTCTCTATCGGAGCTGTGGCCGCCGCGATTGTAGCAGCATTGGGGCTGAATATAGCATGGCAGCTTATCACATTCTCTGTCTTTACTTTCATCGCTTTCATCGTGGTGCGCCCTCTTGTCTTGAAACATTTCTATAATGGCAAGGATGCAGGACGTAAGTCAAACGCTGATGCACTGATTGGAAAGAAAGCGAGAGTGACTGAAACCATCAACAATGTCGCAGGGACGGGGAGAGTTGCTATTGACGGCGACGACTGGAAAGCTGTTTCTAAAAAAGGACTCGTAATACCTGTTGGCCAGTTCGTCACAGTCATCGGAAGAGACAGCATCATCCTCACCGTCGATTAACTCCTGTTTTCGCAGAAAACATAACTCTCGCAAGAACAGGATATACATACCGTAAGTCCTTGGATAATTGTTAAAACACTCAAATTCTAAAATTAATCGTAAAAAGTAAATATTTAAATCGTAAATCTACAGTTATGTTAGGCAGTACAGCAATCATTTTTTTAATATTGGCTTTTTTCGTCATCATCTTGGTGGTGAAAGGCTTTAATATCGTAAAACACTCAGAGACCATGGTCATTGAGCGACTTGGAAAGTATCACCGAACACTTCCTTCTGGAATCAATATTATATGGCCGATTTTCGAGCAGGCAAGAGCCATTGATATGCGATATGTCACAAACACTCTCGACGGAAGAATGATGGTGAGGTTCACACAGAGAAAACGAATAGACTTGCGCGAGCAGGTGTTCGACTTCCCTAAACAGAATGTGATTACGAAGGACAATGTGACTACCACTATCAACGCACTGCTTTATTATCAGATTGTTGACCCGTTTAAGGCTGTGTATGAAATCGATAACCTTCCCCTTGCCATCGAGAAACTGGCTCAGACCACACTGCGTAATGTGATTGGTGAGCTCGAACTTGACGAGACGCTGACCTCCAGGGACACGATCAACTCCAAGCTGCGTATCGTGCTCGACGATGCTACAAACAAATGGGGAGTGAAAGTGAACCGTGTGGAACTTCAGGACATCACACCACCCGACAGCGTACGCTACTCGATGGAACAGCAGATGCAGGCTGAGCGTGAACGCCGTGCGCAGGTGACAAAAGCCAACGGTGACAAGGAAGCAGCAGTCCTCACATCTGAGGGACAGAAAATCGCTGAAATCAACAAGGCTGAAGCTGAGAAGCAGAAACGCATACTGGAGGCTCAGGGTATAGCGGAGGCTAAAATCTTGCAGGCAAAAGCAGAGGCAGAGGCCATTGCAAAAGTGGCTGAGGCCATCAAAGACGCAAATATGTCTCCGGCACAATATCTGCTCGCTGATAAGTATATCGCTACTCTTCGGGACATCGCATCGGGACAGGGGAACAAGACCGTCTATCTTCCTTATGAGGCAACTACTGCTCTTAGCTCAATCGGATCGCTGAAGGACATCTTCGAACACAAGTAGTTTCTGAGTTTAAAACTTGGGATTATGAGTTATAGTTTATGGTTTAGAATATGTTAGCATAAATAAAGACTGAATTGCCCAATAACAAAATTAAATCGTAAATTATTAAATCGTAATTACAATTAAATCGTAAATAATTTTGTCAACCAAAAAAAAAATCGTAACTTTGCATCCGCTTTGGCGAAGCCTCTGCCGTAAACCAGTTTCAAAGCCTTGGGCGACAGCACATTCTTTGTGGAGCCTGACATAGGCTGGAATCGGTTAGAGAGAGACCGGGAATGCTTCGTCTGTCCATCAAATCAATTATAAACAAAGCAGAACAATGGATTTAATTAAAGTTGCAGAGCAGGCCTTCGAAGTGGAGCGCGAGAATGAGTTTCCTAAATTCAAAGCGGGTGACACAATCACTGTCGCTTACAAAATCATCGAGGGTTCTAAAGAGCGTATCCAGCTCTACCGTGGAGTGGTTATCAAAATTTGTGGTGAAGGGGTGAAAAAACGTTTCACCGTACGCAAAATGTCGGGTACTGTAGGTGTTGAGCGTATCTTCCCTATCGAGTCACCTAACATCGCTTCTATTGAAGTGAACAAGGTCGGTAAGGTTCGCCGTTCAAAACTCTACTACCTGCGTGAGCTCACTGGTAAGAAAGCACGTATCAAGGAGAAGCTCTCTGCCAAGAAAAAGGAGAAATAATCTTTCTTCATTTTTTAGCCAAAACATCCGTTATTCCCCCGGGAATAACGGATGTCTGCTTTTTGTCCTCACTTAATCGTATATTTGGCTTCGCCGAAGATACTCCCGTTCGACAAAATCAAATTAAAACTTCGTTTTATTTGCTTTTGTGCTCACTTAATCGTATCTTTGCAGAAAATATGAAAAAAAACGTAATATGGGAAAATTAATCATCAACTCATACGATGAGTTTGCAGCCCAACTCGGGCAGAAACTGGGTGAGAGCGAGTGGCTGCTCGTTGACCAGGAGCGTATCAACAAGTTTGCCGATGCAACACTCGACCATCAGTGGATTCATGTTGACGTGGAACGTGCAAAAGTGGAAAGCCCTTATAAATCGACCATCGCTCACGGATATCTCACCCTCTCATTGCTTCCATATATGTGGAACCAAATCATTGAGGTGAACAACCTGAAGATGATGGTCAACTACGGCATGGACAAGATGAAGTTCGGACAGCCTGTAATCACTGGCAGCCGGGTCAGGCTGGTAACCTATCTCAACAACATCATCAACTTGCGTGGCACTTGCAAGGCTGAAATCAAATTTGTGATAGAAATCGAAAACGCGAAAAAACCGGCACTCGAGGGACTTGCCACTTTCCTCTATTTCTTCAACAACTGACTTCCAAACCTGGATTCCGGCCAGATTCCGTCTGGCAAGCAATATGTTTGTGAGGTAAAAGGGATGCTCTTATGACCTTAAAACGACTGTTGCTTTATATCTGTGTGATGATGCTGTGCTACGACAATGCCGTGGCACAGATTGTTGTGCCTGATTCTGCTACAAAACATGTCGTCAACGAAGGAAAAGGGGAAAAACAAGCAGGGACCGACTCTCTCAGGCGCGACAGCGTACCGGGATATGGGGGAGTCTTTAATGCTATTGAGAAAATCATCGACTCCCGGCCAGCTCTGGAGCAGGTGCTGACCGACTCACTTGGAATCGATGTGGAGTTCGACGAGCTCAGCAAGCGAAAGAAACGCAAACTGCTGAGAACTTTTCTCGGTGATCAGTTCACGGAATGGAACAACATCGACACCACCTATATCATGCCACAGCTCTACGACTTCACTGTCATGCTACAGACAACAACGTCGTTTGAGAATTTCACCATCAAAAGTACAGGCGAGAACAAGCAGACGCTGAAATTCTCACCACGGCCCGGTTTCCGATTGGGGGGCTATGTGGGATGGAAGTGGATTTTCTGGGGATATAATGTTGATCTTAACGGACTTATTGGTAAAAACAAACAGGAGAAAAAACAGAAGCTCTCTTTCGACTTCAGTTTCTACACTTCGAAAGTGGGGCTCGACCTTTATTACCGACGAACGGGAAACAACTTCGAATGTACGAACCTCAACCATATATTCAATGTGGATAATCCAAGGCCGGATGGACTGTCCGACCAATTCAGCGCGCTCGACATACAGACCCGAGGGTTCAACCTGTATTATATCTTCAACCACCGCCATTTCTCCTATCCTGCCGCGTTCGCACAAAGCACCACGCAGCGCAGGTCGGCGGGAACATTCAAACTCGGTTTCTCATTCACACACCACAAGGCGACCATGAACGAGAGCAAAATCAGCGAGAAGCTGCTGCCTTATATCGAGCCGTCCATCCTCTTTAATACTGTGAAATACAACGATTATGCGCTGAATTTCGGATATGCCTACAACTGGGTGTTCGCTAAAAACTGGCTGCTTGGTATCTCACTCTCCCCAGGATTGGCTTACAACGTCACGTTCTACAACGCCGACAAAATCGCAGACGGCTCGAACAAGGAACAGGACTCCCAATTCCGCCACTTCAGCCTCGACAAGCTCAACATCGACTTCATCACACGTATGGGACTTGTCTATAACGACAACAAACATTTCTTCGGAATGGCGTTCCGTTTCCATTCGTTCGACTACCGTAACCGACATGTCAACATGAACAACAGCTTCGCATACCTCCATTTCTATGCCGGAATCAACTTCAAGAAGAAAAAACAATATAAATAGAAATGGAGTACCTGCTAAGTACATTTCTATGCTGAATTCATTTTAACAAATTAAGTAGGGGAGAATCAAAAAATCCGAAAACGCCGTAAAACAACCGTTTTTCCGGCTAACTTTGCAATCGTTTTCTTTTTCAGGCTTCTATAAATTCTATAGCCCCTATAGCTCCTATAGTCCCTATAACTCAACCTTATAACCTAAAAAAACATGAAACACACCATCATTCTGGGCACTGCCCACCTTAGCACCACGCCCGGCAAGTGCTCACCCGACGGACGTCTCCGTGAGTATGCTTATAGCCGCGAAATCGTATTTAAACTTGAGACCGCACTCAAAGCCCTCGGCTACACTGTCTTTGTGGATTACCGATCCGCAGAGCCCGACGCTCGGATGCACGCCAGGAGCTGGAGGGCAGCCCAGCGCCTCGAACTTGCTCGCCGTGTGCGAATCGTCAACGACATCTGCACCCGATACGGAACAGAAAAATGTATCTATGTCTCCATCCACCTCAACGCTGCAGGAGCCGATGGCAAATGGCACCGCGCAAGAGGCTTCTCTGTGTATGTCTGTCCTGATGCCTCGAACGACGCACGCCGGCTGGCATCGCTGTTCACATCCACTGCAAAAAGCATGAATCTAACCGGCAACCGCAGCATTCCGCCCCAAAACTATTGGACATCCAATCTCTATGTGCTACGTCACACACTTTGCCCTGCTGTCCTCACCGAGAATCTCTTTCAGGACAACCGCGATGATGTCGATTTCCTTCTCTCCGATGAAGGCAGACAGGCAATTGTGAATTTGCATCTCAATGCAATTGAAGCATACAGCAAGTGCTGTCGTTGAGTTTTTGTTTCCCTACAATTCGCGCTTAGACATAGGGGAACTGATCTCGAAAATGTTTGAATAGAAATGCTGTTTTATGGTTAAAGGTTCCTTAACCAAAACTTGCCATTTATCAAACCATAATAAAGACGAAAATCAGGCTGTTTTTCTTTGTAACAACCTGATTTTCAACTTGTAGCGAGAAAGGGACTTGAACCCTTGACCTTCGGATTATGAATCCGACGCTCTAACCAGCTGAGCTATCTCGCCATTTGCACCCGCAAAACCCCTCGTTTTTGGTTTTGCGAGTGCAAAGGTACGCTTTTTTTCTTAACTGACAAAATCTTTTGACAGTTTTTTTATCTCTTTATGGGTTTACCTGCTCAAATTTCGAGAAATCACGGCCCATAGAAATGTTCTCTGGCTTGATTTCAACTGATTTCTCTACCTTGCCGTCGCGGCTCTTTGCCAAGTTGTAGTCTGCCCATGTCATGTAGTGATAGTACTCGTTCTGGTTCTCCATGATGTTGCGGTCATGATCCCACCAGTACCAGTTGTCCTGATAGTCCACGAGTTTGTTGAGATGGCACTGATATTTATTGTTGATTGTGAAATCAAGTGTAGTGCGTTTGTGCCCGAAATGATAGTCGTAGATGGCGATGTCAAGATTGTGGTTGTGTTTGTAGGTGAGATAAAGCACCTGGTTTTTGATTTCCCAGTTAAAACGGAGGTTCTGGCAATAGTAAGGAGCGTCAGATGTGAAATAATCAACTTCCTCACCCCATCCATGAGTGGCCCATTCGTAATCAGGATGGAAAGAAATCCATGTGTTATGGGCATTAAATCTGTAACCGCCATAGTCAATAAACATACCCATGTCGCCTTCCCATTCGCCGGAGAGGTCGATTGAGTCCATTGTGTCGTCATCACAAGATGTCATCATTGAGGTGCCTGCAATCATCAGACTCAGGCAAACGATAGCATAATAAAACTTTTTCATTGTTAAAAAATAGGATTAAAAATAAGTTGATAATGATTTATCGGTGCAAAGTTATCCCTTTGTTTTGATATAAACAAATAAAAGTGTAAAAAAATAACGGGGTCAGAATGATAATAAGTGAAAATTCTGAAAATTCTTGAAATTCCTGTATAATAATAAAGTGTTAATGGTTAAATAAATCGTGAATTCTGTTGATTACTCTGAAAATATCATTCACCAAAGAAAATACACTTTTCATTTTTCACTTTTCACTATACACTATACACTTAATTAGTCCTTGTGCTTCTTGAAAGCTAGCGTGACGATATCCACACCCATGTGGCGTAGGTTATGTTTTACCTCACGCTTCACCTCCTCCACGGCATCCATGTCGTCGAGCGACAAGTGGGCCGACACCTCAGTCTCGTCAGCACTGTTGCGCCAGATGTTCAGGTGGCGGCAGTGAATTACGTGGTCGTTGGATCTTAAGTGGGCAAGCACCTTATCCGCATCGATATAATCGGGGAAGACAAGGAAACTTTTCTTGATATAATTGTAAAGTATTTTCGTTGTGAAACAGAGGATTACGGTTGCTGCGATGATGGTTGCGACAGGGTCGGCTGTGGTGCATGCGGGGTTGACCATAAGCACGATGCCGGCTACCATGACCACGACGGAGACGAATGTGTCTGCAGCCATGTTGACAAAGGCGTTTTTCATGCCGGTGGATTTCTTCGAGTTCTTATGCAGAATCCAAGCTGTGATGCCATTAACCACAATGCCGATGCCGGCAGTGATGGTCATGGCGAGACCGGCTGAACAATGATCCCATCCGTCGCGCATCTTGTTCCATGCAAGCAGACTCACAAAGCCCACTGCCACCAGCAGAATCACTGCATTGATGACAAGCGACAGCGCACTGTATTTTTTATATGCCCTGGCCTCTGTCTGATAGCTCGGGGTACCTTTGAGTTTCAGCGAGAAGAAAGCGAGAACAAGCACAAGCACATCACCGAGGTTATACCCTGCGTCGGTTATGAGCGACAGCGAATTGACATGCTTTCCGACTAATGCTTCTGCCACAAGGTAGATGGCGTTGATGGCAATGCATGTCTTTATGGCTTTCAGGGCTTTTTTCTGACTTGATTGGCTGGACTGCCCGGAGTGGTGGCTTTGACTGTGGGAATGGCTGTGCTCCGTCGTGTGTTCAGCAAAACTGCCTGTTGAATGATGGTGATGATGTGAACTGTCTGAATGATTGGAGTGGTGATGACTTCTTTCTTCCGCCATTGTTGTGATTGTTTACTTGTTTGACTTTGACGTGGCTGGCCATTTGGGTGTGATTTAACCGCTTTTATGTCTGAAGTCGGCAAGGTGAAGGACTACAGGCCGCTTCCCCGTCTCAGCATGTTTTATGATTAGCCAGACAACGTTTATAATTGATGGTGTTTGTTGGTGCAAAGATAGTTAATATTTTTTGATTTTTTTATAGTTTGAATGAAAAAATGACTTTGAATGGTGATTTTTAAGGTTTTCTGAGAGAAATACATGTTTTTTTGAGGGGTTATAGATATGAGTTGAGCTTTGAGTTCTGTGGTCGTGACAAACTGGGGGAGGGGTGACGGAGTTTCGCTTGATGACTTTTCTTGGTAAATTTTGTTTTTTTGCATTGTAAAATTACAATTGTAAACTCCGAGATTACAACCCACTTTTTTCTGTCCTAAGTGGGAAATGTAACTTATTGATTTTCAATATGCTTTTTGGGCGTAAGTAAAAATATTTTATTTTTCTAAAAAAAAATTGGAAAAAAGTGGTGGAAAGTGGATTTTTTTCTTAACTTTGCACAAAGTTTTAGAATAACAATCAATTAACAACTCAAAAACGACTCGATGAGATTCTTCGGTAACTATTCTGGAAAGGTCGATGCAAAAGGAAGGGCGTTCCTTCCTGCTGCGTTCAGAAAGGTGCTTGAGGCTGAGGACGTGCGTAGGCTGGTTCTCCGTCCCGACACTACCCAGAAGTGTCTCGCGATTTATCCTGAGTCGGTGTGGCAACAGTTGGAAGATGAGCTTAAACAGAAACTCGACATGTGGAATCCGCTTCATGTGGATTTGCATCGCCGGTTTGTGAATGGCGGTGAAATGTTTGAGCTTGATGCCAACGGCAGGTTTCTCATAACCAAAAAGAAAAAAGAGAGAGCCGGAATCAGGCAGGACATTGTGTTCCTGGCGGTGAACGACAGAATTGAGGTGTGGGACAAAGACGAGTATGACAGGCACTTCAACGACGATGCAGATTTGGGTGAGCTCATCATGAAGGCTATGGCTGAATCACGTCAGTGATAAAGACTGTGCAAGATCTTGTCCCTTCTTTTTAGTGGAAAACCGTGTAAAAACAACTTAGACAATGGCAGAAGACTACCATATACCTGTATTGCTGCATCAGAGCGTTGATGCGCTCAATATTGTCGCAGGAGGAATTTACGTGGATGCCACATTTGGAGGGGGAGGACATGCCAGGGAGATTCTGAAAAGAATCAGTGGGGATGGAATGTTGTATGGCTTTGATCAGGACCTGGAGGCCTACGAGCATTTCCTAATGGAATGTGAGAGCGGCGACGGATTTGGCAGGGCGTTCCAGTTCGTCAGAAGCAATTTCCGTTTCATCACTAATTTCCTTAAGTACTATGGCGTTACTGCCGTTGACGGTATTCTGGCAGACTTGGGAGTGTCGTCACGACATTTCGACAGTCAGGAAAGGGGGTTCTCATTCCGCTACGACGCCCCGCTCGATATGCGAATGAACAGTGCTGGGGGGCAGACTGCGGCCGATGTGCTCAATTCCTACGACGAAAGAAGGCTTGCCGACATCTTCTACCTCTATGGTGAGATGAAAAATAACAGACGGGTTGCAGAGGCCATTGTCAAACGCCGCAATTTGGAGCCGTTTCAAACGGTTGGTCAGCTGACGGAGGTCCTGACCCCTTTCTGTAAGCAGCAGAGGGCAAAGAAAGACATGGCCAAAGCGTTCCAGGCTCTACGAATAGAAGTGAACCACGAGATGGAGGCTCTCAAAGAATTGCTCAATTCATCTGTGAGTCTTCTCAAGCAGGGAGGACGGCTTGTTGTCATCACATATCATTCGCTCGAGGACCGTCTGGTCAAGAACATGATGCGGACAGGTAACTGCGAAGGGAGGGAAGAGAAAGACTTTTATGGCAACACGCTCTCGCCTTTTCTTCTGGTCAACCGCAAAGTGGTGACGCCCGACGAGGAAGAGATGGAAAAGAATCCGCGGTCGAGAAGCGCGAAACTGAGGGTGGCGGAACGGCTTTAGCCCAAAACATCCACTAAGGACTAAGATAAAAAAAACTAAGGACTGAGGTCTAAAAACTACAAACTAAAATACTAAGATCAAAAAACTAAGGACTAAGGTCTAAAAACTAAATAAAATACTAAGATCAAAAAACTAAGGACTAAGGTCTAAAAACTAAATAAAATACTAAGATCAAAAAACTAAGGACTAAGGTCTAAAAACTAAAAACTAAGAACTAAAAACTATAATATATATAATGAGTGAAAAGAACAACATAAATGACGACTTTGTTGAGATTATCGACGATGATGCCACCGTTGATGAGACAACTGAGTCTCAGCAGAAAGAAGAAGAGCGGAAAGAGGGTATGGAGGCCATCAGGCGCTTTGCCGACGACGAAGGTGAAGGCGATGATAAGCTTTCTTTCCGTAAAATCATGGGGGGGGATATCCTGCTTTCCAAATTCTTCCTCAATCAGGTGATTTTCATCGTGTTCTGCGTCGTTTTGTTGTTATTCTACACTGGTAACCGCTATTCAAGCCTCCAGGATATCATTGAGATTGACAATCTCAGTGAGCAGTATCAGCGTAAACACAGTCAGACGCTCACACAATCCAGCAAGCTGCTCAACAAGCAGCGGCAGTCGTCGGTGGAGAAACGCCTATATGCGGCAGGCGACACAACCATGCTCAACAATAATCTCCCTCCTTTTGCACTTCCTAAACAGGAAGAATGAAACATTTTGTTAAATTAAAGATTTTTATAGGATTATGGCTAAGTTTGAAAAATCATACATCACAGGGAAGTTCCCCTACATTGTAGGGGTGATTATTATTGTGTGTGTGGCTGTCATTTATCAGACGGTGAAAGTGATGACTGTTGACAAAGACAAATGGATGGAGTATAAAAAAGAGAATGTCGATGGAAAAGTGGGTGTTGCCAAGGCTGTCAGGGGTAATATCCTGGCTGATGATGGGGTGTTCCTGTCAACCTCAATACCTAAGTATCAAATACTTTATGATTTCACACCAAACATACCTGTGCCTGTCAAGGAGGACAAAGTGAAGAATCTGGAGAAGTATATAAAAGACTCATTGGCAAGAGTGGAATACTTGAAGGAGAAGGATGAGGAGTTTATGAAGAACCTCGACACGCTCAGTGCTGGTATCGCAAGTTTATGTCCTGAATTTGAGAATGCGGAAGCTGTGAAGGAGCATATTCAGAAAGGATTGGGCAAAAGGAGTAGGGGATATGATTTATTTAAAAGCCATCTGTTCGATTATCAGCAGTATCAGAATCTGAAGAAACTGCCTATTTTCGACAAGGGACATAATGTGAACGGATTTCG
>JAEEOB010000200.1 GCA_016284045.1 Bacteroidaceae bacterium | reverse complement strand
GTCAACGTGACACCTTCACTGGCCACGATCGGACTGGATCCGGCCATAACATCAGATAATCATACAGCAATTGACTTTTTGGGTTATGATGCTTCCGTCCTGAAGGTGGAAGACATAAAACTATTTGCTTCAGGCAAACTCTACGGCATTGCCGGAATAAATCGCAACGGTCAGCAGAATCTTTTAAGCTTGGAAGTCAAAGGACAGGACACCTACCTCATCTCTGCCGGCAATACTGCGGGAATATACCTTCTTGACGCACTGAAACTGTCGGATGGCCTTAGAATTGTCTTACCAGAAAAAGGCAAATTTATGAATGGTTGCGTTTACGACCTCGACAAAAACGATTATGCAACCAATGTGACTATATATCGCTCCAAGCTTAAAGGCGATGTGAATATGGACGGCACAGTCGATATCAGCGACGTTGTGGCTGTGATTAATACGATGGCTGGTGGTGACACATACAAATCAACTGCCGACGTCAACGAAGACAATGCTGTTAATATCTCCGATGTCGTGAATATCATTAAAATCATGACTGAAAAATAAAAGAGGAAACTTTGAAATCAATACAATTGTGAGGAGCGTTCCAATGAGGGAGGCTCCTCACTTGTTTTCTTATCTTTTGTATGAATTTTTATTTTTCTTATGGGAAAGATTAGAATTTAATCCCGAATAAGTGGTTTTCTGATAAAAAATCATTAACTTTGCATGATAATCATTGAATTTTCTTTTTTATTAACCAAGAGCCGTGTCACAACGGTTCTATCAACAAAAAATTAAAATGAGTGACAGAGTAAAAAGATTTATTCTTCCGGAGAGTGAGATTCCGACCAAGTGGTACAACATCCAGGCTGATATGGTCAACAAGCCGTTGCCTCCCATACATCCAGCTACGAAGCAGCCGCTGAAGCCAGAGGATCTCTTTCCGATTTTTGCTGAGGAGCTCTGCCGCCAGGAATTGGATCAGGAGAATGCATGGTTTGACATCCCCGAGGAGGTCAGAGAAAAGTACAAGTACTACCGTTCAACCCCGCTCGTGAGAGCATACGGGCTTGAGGAGGCGCTTGGCACACCCGCTCACATCTACTTCAAGAATGAGAGTGTGAGCCCGGTTGGGTCGCACAAGCTCAACTCCGCACTGCCGCAGGCATACTACTGCAAGCAGCAGGGAGTGACCAATGTGACGACCGAGACAGGAGCCGGACAGTGGGGTGCCGCCCTGTCTTACGCTGCAAAGGTGTTCGGCATCGAGGCTGCCGTATATCAGGTGAAAATCTCCTACGAGCAGAAGCCTTACCGCCGCAGCATCATGCAGACCTTCGGTGCCCAGGTGACCCCGTCGCCGTCCATGTCCACGCGCGCAGGAAAAGACATCCTCACCAAATACCCGAACCACCAGGGCTCGCTGGGTACTGCCATTTCCGAGGCGATAGAGCTGGCCATGAACACCCCGAACTGTAAATACACGCTCGGATCGGTGCTCAGCCACGTGTCGCTCCACCAGACCATCATCGGACTGGAGGCAGAGAAGCAGATGGCAATGGCTGGTGAATACCCCGACATGGTGATAGCCTGCTTCGGAGGCGGATCCAATTTCGGAGGCATCGCTTTCCCGTTCATGCGTCACAACATCCTGGAGGGTAAGACCACCGAGTTTATCGCCGCAGAGCCGGCATCTTGCCCTAAGCTCACCCGCGGCGTGTTCCAGTATGACTTCGGTGATGAGGCAGGCTACACCCCGCTGCTGCCTATGTTCACGCTCGGACATAATTTCCGTCCTGCCAACATCCATGCCGGCGGTCTGAGATACCATGGAGCTGGTGTCATCGTGAGCCAGCTGCTGAAGGACGGCCTGATGAAAGCCGTGGATATCAAGCAGCTCGACTCCTTCGAGGCTGGTATGCTCTTCGCAAGAGCAGAGGGCATCATCCCGGCACCAGAGTCATGCCACGCCATCGCAGCCACCATCCAGGAGGCACAGAAATGCAAGGAGACCGGCGAGGAGAAGGTGATTCTCTTCAACCTCTCAGGCCACGGACTCATCGACATGACAGCATACGACCAGTTCATCGCAGGAAACCTTCAGAACTATGAGGTGACCGACGAGGATGTGCAGAAAAACATATCCGAGCTGGAGCAAATTATCTGATTTTCCAAAAACGGCTGACAGCCCGCCAAATTGCCGGCGGGTGCGTCAGCCAGTTTATTCTTTTCTCAGATTATTCTGAAAACTCCGAAAACTCAGAAAACTCAGAATGCTCTGAAACTCAGATATCTCCGATTTCTTCCATTCTATTCAACCCTCGACTATAAACTATAAAAAAACTATAAACTCTAAATTTTTTGTCATGAAAACAAATTATGAAATCCGCTATGCGTCGCATCCGGAGGACGCAAAAAACTACGACACAAAACGTTTACGCCGTGATTTTCTGATTGAGAAAGTGTTTGCGGCTGATGAGGTAAACCTCGTTTATTCCATGTACGACCGTATGATTGTGGGTGGAGCGATGCCCGTGGAAGAGGAGTTGAGACTGGAGGCTATCGACCCGCTGAAAGCCCCTTATTTCACCACCCGCCGCGAAGTCGGCGTGTTCAACGTCGGTGGTAAAGGCTCCATCAAGGTTGGCGACGAGGTCTATGAGCTCGACTACAAGGAAGCGCTCTATATTGGCAGTGGCGAACGCGATGTCATTTTCATGAGCGCAGACAAGAAAAATCCTGCCAAGTTCTACATCAACTCCACCACAGCCCATAAGTCCTATCCCAACAAGAAGGTGACAAAGGCTGATGCCGACATCCTCGCTTTGGGAAGCTTGGAGGGCAGCAACGACCGTGTCATCAACCGCATGATTGTGCAGAAGGTGCTCGACTCCTGCCAGCTGCAGATGGGTATGACCGAACTGAAGCCGGGCAGCGTGTGGAACACCATGCCGGCACATGTACACAGCCGCCGTATGGAGGCATATTTCTATTTCGAGGTGCCAGAGGATCAGGCTGTCTGCCATTTCATGGGCGAAATCGAAGAGACACGCCACATCTGGATGAAGAACGACCAGGCTGTACTCTCTCCTGAATGGTCCATCCACTCTGCGGCTGCCACCAGCAATTACACGTTCATCTGGGGCATGGGTGGTGAGAACCAGGATTATGGCGATCAGGATTTCTATGCCATCACCGACCTGAAGTAAATTTATAAAAGAAGACGAGATTATTTACGATTTACGATTTACGATTTACGATTTACGATTTTACGATTTACGATTGATGATTTATTTAGCCATTTGAATATTTGAATTATTTTAGAAGACGAGAAGACAGGACGATAGCCCTTGACACCTGAATTGGGACATCCATTGTTAGTTTTTAGTTTTTTTATCTTCACTCAATAACCAACCCAATTTCAATTGTTATGAGAAAATTGTTTGCATTGGCTGTGGCGTTGCTGGTTTCTATGGCTGCCATGGCTGCTGACGATGTTAAAATCACGATATCCAACAACCTCGACTTTGCCAGGGCAGAGGAGATGGTGGAGCTCGACGAGGCAACACTGAAAGGGATGACCGGCAATCCAGCAGCCCTGATTGTGACCGATGCTGACGGTAACGAGATTCCGAGTCAGGTGACCTACGACGGAAAGCTGATTTTCCAGCCTGGCATCCCGGCAAAAGGGAAGGCGGTTTATTTCGTGAAGGCGGGCACGCCGGCGAAATATGATCCGCGTGTGTTCGGACGTCAGTTCCCTGAGCGTGTTGACGATATCGCATGGGAAAACGACCGTGTGGCGTTCCGTTGCTATGGTCCGGCCCTGCAGCGTAATGGTGAGCGTGCATGGGGTTACGACATCTGGAACAAACGCACTTCGAACCTCGTCGTGGAGCAGCGATATGCCGGTGAGCTCGACCCTGAGATCGCGTCAGTCTGCAAGAAACTGCGTGACCGTGGAGAGAACGACCTTGCAGATGACCTTTATAACGCTGTCAGCTATCATGTTGATCACGGTAATGGCATGGACTGCTATAAGGTGGGACCGACGCTCGGTGCCGGCACTACGGCTCTGCTGGAAAACGGCGGCAAGGACATTCACTATCCGAAATGCTATGTGGATTACAAGATTCTCGACAACGGACCGCTCCGTTTTACCGTGTCGCTGACCTACGGCAAAGAGACGGTTGACGGGCAGACGGTGGTGGAGAGCCGTGTCGTCTCGATCGACGCTGGTTCACAACTCTGCAAGTGTGTTCTCAGTTACGACGGACTGACAAAAGTGCAGCCACTGGCAACTGGCATAATTGTCCACAACGAGAACCCCTCTGCTTACGTCCTTAACCCCAAGGCTGGCTATATGGGCTATGAGGATCTCGGCGACCCTAACCAGTATAAGCCCAAATACCGCGAGAAGCAGAACCAGGATTTCGGAAAGATTTATGTGGGAACGGTGTTCACCCAGAAAATGGCCAGTATGGAGTTTCGCGGGGCTGAGGGGCTGCCCGGAGCTTGCGGACATATCCTCGCCATTTCCGATTATAAGAATAACGAACCATATACCTATTATTTCGGAACGGGCTGGAGCCGCAATCCCAACACCCACTTCCAGTCGATGGCCGACTGGGAGGCGTATCTCGCCAAGTTCTCGAAGCAGGTGGGTAATCCGCTGAAAATCAAATTCTTAACGTGACGGATCAGGAGATTATCTATACCATCGCACTCACACAGCTCTCCAGGCTGAGCCTTATGAATGCCCATGTTCTCTATGAGAATATGGGCAGTGCTTCTGCAATCTTCGAGAACCGGCATCGCATCCGGGATTTTATTCCAGATGCCACCGACCTCCTTGTCGAGGCACTTGCCGATACCGATGAGGCATTGAGAAAAGCAGAGAACGAATACAGCTATACGGTTTCCAAGAATATCAGTTGCCTCTGCTTCAACGACACCGGCTATCCGTCGTTGTTACGTCAGTGTCCGGATGCCCCGCTGATGCTTTATTTTTTCGGAAACGCAGATCTCACCCGGCAGAAAATCATCAATATCGTAGGGACTCGCAAATGCACGGACTATGGTAAGGATATCATCCGCAACTTCATCAATGAACTAAATGACAGCTATCCTGACACGCTGATTGTCAGCGGGCTGGCTTACGGTGTGGATATCCATGCGCATAATGCCGCGTTGCAGGCGGGCATGGACACTGTGGGAGTGGTTGCTCACGGGCTTGACACCATCTATCCTGCCCGTCACCGCACCACCGCAGCAAACATGACGCGTCAGGGAGGTCTGCTCACCGAATATATAAGCGGCACACCGCTGCATAAAGGCAATTTCGTACGACGGAACCGCATTGTGGCTGGGATGTCGCATGCCACGATTGTGGTGGAGAGTGCAGCTAAGGGGGGTGCCCTGATCACAGCAGGGCTTGCCACCGACTACAACCGTGAGGTCTTTGCCTTCCCTGGAAGAATCTACGACCAGTATAGCGAGGGTTGCAACAAACTGATCGCCCGAGATCAGGCCCATCTCATTCAGTCGGCTGCCGATTTCATGAGGATAATGGGGTGGGAGGTGGCTTCTCCTTCGGCAAAACAAGCTGAGCCGGAGCTGTTTGTCCAGCTCTCTCCAGAAGAGACTGCCATCGTGGATTGTCTGAAAAACGAGGACTCCATGCAAATCAACCGCATCTCCATAGAAACCAACATACCTTTTCATCAGGTCAGCGCCATCCTCTTCGAGCTTGAGCTCAAAGGGATTGTCGCTGTGCTTGGAGGTGCCCGTTACCGCCTTTTGAGATAATAGTCTTAGGGACGTTATCAGAATCCCCACCTGCGCATGAAATAGCCGTAGAGCTTGTAGAGACTTGCCGTGGTGCGTCTAAAAAACCGTACAAAAAATTAACTTCCATTCGAATTAACTCCCTGTCAAACGAAATGAACGAATACTACGACTTAAACACCAAATACGCAAAGCTGACAACCGGCTTCAAAGCACGCGACAGCCGTCCGGTCATCGGCATTACCTCCACGTTCAACGACGCACAGAGCCAGTTGAACCAGGTTTATTATACTTCAATCGTGAAAGCAGGAGGTGTTCCATATATCATCCCTCCGTTCGACGTGCTTGCAGAAGGGGGCTGGACCGACGATATCCTCGATTCGCTCGACGGTATCGTGTTCAGCGGCGGAGGTGATGTCAACCCGCTTTATTTCAATGAGCAGCCCATCCCCGATCTCCACGCAGTGGCGACCGAACGCGACGAGATGGAGCTTCTGCTTGTCAGAAGATCTGCCGACAAGCAGATTCCCATACTCGGTATCTGTCGTGGTATTCAGGTGATGAATGTGGCGTTCGGCGGCACTGTGTTGCAGGACATCTACGCTCAGGGCGACAACGTTTGGATTAAACATTCACAGAATGCTCCCCGTTTCGCCTCATCCCATACTGTCAGCTTGGAGCCCGGATCGCTGATTGCCCGGATTTACGGGAAACAGGAACTGGCGGTCAATTCCTTCCATCATCAGGCTGTGGGTCAGTTGGCACCGGGATTCAAGGTGACGGCAACGTCACCCGACGGAGTAATAGAGGCGATGGAATCCACAGAATACAAGTCGGTTTTGGGAGTGCAATGGCATCCTGAATGTCTCGGCAACACATGGGATACCCCTTCTAATGTGTTCACTTGGATTGTGGCTGAGGCGAAGTCGTTCAAAGAGGCGAAGGAAATACACAAGCGTGTGCTTTCACTTGACTCACATTGCGACACACCGATGTTCTTCGGACAGGATATTGATTTCGGACGGCTCGACCCCACCCTCAAAATGGATTTATTCAAGATGACACAGGGTCGTCTCGATGCCGTTGTCATGGTGGCTTATCTCAAACAGCTGGAACGCGACGAGAAATCCCTGATGGAGGCCACGGCGAAAGCCGATAAGCTGCTTACAGGTATTGAGACAATGGTCAATGCCCACAGCGATGTGGTCAGCATTGCCTATACGCCAGAAGACCTTTACCGGAATAAGGCAGAGGGGAGAAAAAGCATCATGCTTGGAATCGAGAATGGTTATGCTATTGGTAAGGATCTCTCAAATATTGAGCGGTTCCGTAAGCGTGGTGTGGTGTATATGACGCTTTGCCACAATGGTGACAACGACATCTGTGATTCTGCTAAAGGCAATCATGAGCATGGTGGTGTCAGTCCTTTCGGTGAACAGGTAATCAGAGAGATGAACAGGGTGGGCATGATGGTGGATCTCAGCCATGCCGGCGATGAGAGTTTCTACGATGCACTGGAAATCAGCTCGACACCCATTGTCTGCACCCATTCGTCTTCCCGGGCACTGTGCGCTCATCCCCGTAACCTCACCGACGATCAGCTTCGTGCATTGGCGAAAGCTGGCGGGGTGGCCCAGGTGAATATCTACTGTGATTTCCTTCGTGACAACGGAACCGAGGCATCCGTCGTCGATGCCGTCAATCATCTCAACCACATGGTCGATGTCATGGGCATCGATCACGTCGGAATCGGTACCGACTTCGACGGAGGTGGAGGAGTCCCCGGGCTCGACAACGCCTCCGATCTCATCACCTTCACACGTCATCTGTTACGTCAGCGTTATTCTGCTGACGACCTACGCCTTTTCTGGGGAGAGAATTTCCTCCGTGTCATGCGCATCGCACAAAGTCAATGTAAAGGCGCATTGTAGTTTATTCCTCCACTCCCTCTGCTGCTCCCTTTGCTGTCAGACGAATGCCATCAGCCTCCAACGTGATGAACTGATGCTTGTAGAGATCGCCGACAGCACGCTTAAAGGTTTTCTTGCTTACACCGAAGGTGGCGTAAATGCTTTCGGCGTCACTCTTGTCGTGCAAGGGACAGAAGCCCTCCTGGCAGGTCTTAAGGTGCATCAGCAGTTGGTCGCTGAATGTGGTGATGCGCTTTTTCCCGAAAAACCGTTGTAGTTTAAGGTCGATTTTTCCGTCATCTCGCACTTGTTTCACGTAGCCTTTCAGACGGTCCCCCGTATGAAGCGGCTGGAATATCTCGTTGTCGAAAAGCAGTCCACGGTATTTTCCGTCAACGATGGCTTTCATGCCCAAATCCGATTTCTGCTGAATCAGCAGGTCCACCTCTTCGCCCGACTGATAAGGCGGCTGTTCGTCGGACAGGAACTTCTCCACTTTGGCGGAAGCCACGATCCGGTAGGTCACAGGGTCGATATAGCAGAACACAATGTATTTCTTTCCTTGGACCATCCGCATTTTCTGCTCCTTGAACGGGCAGAACAGGTCTTTCGTCAGGCCCCAGTCGAGGAACGCACCGAATTCGTTCACCCATTTCACTTCCAGATAGGCGAATTCGTTCACCTCAACCAGCGGTTTCTCGGTGGTGGCAATCAACCGCGCCTCGCTGTCCAAATACAGAAACACCCGCAGCTTGTCGCCTGGTTTTGTCCCTTCCGGAATATATTTACGTGGAATGAGCACTTCACCCACTTCTCCTGCATCGAGATACATGCCGAAATCCACCTCACGCACCACTTCCATCTCGTTATGTTTGCCAAGTCGTATCATGTTTAGTTTGTAGTTTATAGTTTGTAGTTTGTAGTATAGATACTCTAGATGTCCTAGATATTCTAGGGGATCTAGTGGTTCTAGAAATAAATCGTGAATTAATCCACAATCATTCCGTCTTTAAGCTTGATTGTGCGGTCGGTTATGGAGGCAAGCTCTTCATCGTGGGTGACTATCACGAATGTCTGGTTGAATTCTTTACGTAGATTGAATATCAGTTGGTGCAGCTCTGCCTTGTTTGCAGAGTCTAAGCTTCCTGAAGGTTCGTCGGCAAGAATCACATCTGGGGAGTTGATCAGTGCGCGTGCCACAGCTACACGCTGTTTCTCGCCGCCCGACAGCTCGTTGGGTTTGTGCGACATCCTGCCCCCCATCCCCAGGTAGTTCAGCAGCTGCTCGGCTCGTGCACGGTTTGCTTTTTTCGGTTTTCGTGCTATCATGCCTGGGATCATCACGTTCTCAAGGGCTGTGAATTCAGGCAGGAGCTGATGAAACTGAAACACGAACCCGATATGCAGGTTGCGGAACCGCGACAGTTCGCGGTCTTTCATTTTGGTCACGTCTGTGCCGTTGATTACCACGCTTCCGGTGTCCCCCTTGTCGAGTGTGCCCATAATCTGAAGTAATGTGGTCTTTCCTGCGCCGCTCGGACCGACAATACTGACAATCTCGCCCTTGTTGATATGAAGCGAGATGCCTTTCAGCACCTGCAGCTTTCCAAAGCTTTTCGTTATATTTTGGATGTCTATCATGTTAGATTTTAGTTTATAGTTCTTTAGTTTATAGTTTGTAGTTTTTTAGTTTATAGTTTATAGTTCTTTAGTTTATAGTTTGTAGTTTGTAGTTTATAGTTCTTTAGTTTATAGTTTGTAGTTTATAGTTTATAGCTTTTTAGTTTGTAGTCATTAGTTTTTAGTAAATACACTATTCACTATTCACTTTTCAGTATTCACTTAAGTCCATTCCCTTTTTCACCCCATCTTTCCTACCCATTTTGAGAGCCAGTTGGTGATGACGGATGAGTGGTAGTTGTCCTGGTCGAGCGGGTCGGCAAATGAACGTTTATTGCCTTCCTTCTCATTGGCATTCTGGTCGGGGAAGATAATCATCAGGCTGTTCGATGAAAAATGACGCTTGATCGACACATTGAGTTTATTGATATTCGACAGATAGCTCATGCTTCCATGGCGGGCACTCACAATCACTAAAAGATGGTCGGGGTTTACCTCGCCTGCAAGCATGTCGATTCCGTTCTTCATGTGGAACAGCTTACATTCGTATTGGGCTGTTTTATGCTTACGCTGCATATAGTATTCTATGTGCCGTGTTGTGCTCTCCGATCCGTAGAACTTAATTTCGCATTTGATGTCATTTGCCAGACGCGCCACCCGCTCAACCCAACGGAGAAAGCCCGTCTCCGCTTCGGCTTGATCAGGGATAGCCACCACGATTCTTCGAATGGCTGAATAGACGGTGGTGTAGTGTACAGCGATAATTTGGTGTTTGATCAGGTCGGTCAGCTTTTTCATATAGTCGCCAAGCAATGAGTCGGAAGGCGTCTGCTTCTCGTGCAGCCCAATGATGATTTCCGATGCGTCGTTTTCACGGAATGCATGGGCAGTGG
>JAEEOB010000199.1 GCA_016284045.1 Bacteroidaceae bacterium | reverse complement strand
CATCTGAAAGCTGTTGGCGTTTTCTTCTCATTTCTCTAAATACTGACATATTCACGATAATACCTTTAATCCTATAATAGACCCGATAAGAGTTGTCATGAAAAACAATCTCCAGAATGTTGCAGGCTCGCGGAAGATAAGGATTCCTACAAGAACTGCGCCTACTGCTCCGATTCCAGTCCAGACAGGATAGGCTATACCTAACGCTATTGTCTGTGTAGCTTTTGCCAAAAGAACAGCACTTAGGACATACAAAACCGCAAAGGCCGCTATCCAAGTCCACCATTCACTTCCAATTACTCCTTTTGTTCTTCCGAGGCAATATGTGAAACCAACCTCACATAGCCCTGCAACAATCAATATTATCCAATTCATTTGTATAATTAACGTGCCTATTGAGGGCTGCAAGACTATCTCGGCGACTCCTTCTAAGGCTTGTTATCTATCTCGCTACTCTAGTACTAATCTTCTAACCTTTCTTGTTTCAAGTGTAGACCCATGAGCCAATTTAACTAATGAACGTCTCTCCATTTACGCAGAAAATGATATGCCAACGCAAAGAATGAATAGGGCTTCTTGTTATAATGCGTCCTAAATTTGCAGTTCTCACAATGATGTGCCATACGATTCTTCGCTCTATTTGTGCACAAAATTACACAAAAATAGGGAAAAACATTCAATTCTGTAGTGAAGATGTGTTATTTTGGCAATTTTCTAAAGAAATTTGAGTATTTTTGTAGCCAGTTTAAAATACATAGCAGACGTGAACCACTATAAGGAATTCCTGTTTTTGGTAGGTAAAGCAAAAAACACTGTTAGGATTGGTTTGTTCTGCAAGGATTGAGGAAGGGAAGAGTATTGTTCAGACCCTATAAAATAGTGATATATGGAAATTATTAGAGCAACAAAGATAGCAGAACAAGCTGGAGCCTATTATGTAAGAATACAGGCAATGGCTAGGAAGCACCAGATACCTCTTGACGTAGAGTTTGATGAACATGACACTCCTAATACAAAATATATTGTGATGGTCGATAACTACCTGCCTGTTGCTACTTGTAGGTTATATGCAATTGATGAAAAAAGCGTGATGTTGGGGCGAATCGTTGTACTCCCTGAATATCGAGGCAGGGGAATTGGTACGCTTGTCGTGAAAGAAGCTGAGAAGTGGGCAAGCGAACTTGGATTTAAAGAAGCAGTAGTAGAAAGCCGCGACAACAAAATACATTTCTATGAGACGATGGGTTATGTGGCTGACTACTCAAAGAAAATCGTGGGAGAGACATTCACTTGTTACAGAATGGCAAAAGACTTGAATTGACATGAAGATAATACTTGCTTCCGCAAAGATAATGAATGTTTCGATTAAGCGAGAGCAGAGCGAACTTGTTCGTTTTGCCGAGCGTGAGAAACATGGGATGAAATCCAATGACAGGTTAAAACCATTTCCCGACATTAGCCTGTCAACACCTCGTTTCCAGAATGAGGCACAGGCTTTTGCTAAGGATATGGCTCAGTATTCAACAGAAACGATTGCGGAAATACTAGGCTGTAGTCGTCAGATTGCATCGCAGAATCGGTTAAGATTCATGCAGTTTTTCAATGAAAAGCCTAAACTGCCTGCTATCCTTGCATATCACGGTCAAGCTTACAAGCATCTGAAGGCTGAAACGCTGACCGCTGATGGCCTCAATTTTTCACAGGAAACACTTTGGATAACGTCTTTTCTGTATGGACTACTTCGTCCGCTTGATGGTATTCTGCCTTATCGGATGGAGGGAAATGTAGAACTACCAAGCGGAGAAGGGCAGAATATGTTTGGCTTCTGGAAGAATCGCCTGACAGATGTACTGATAGACAGCGTGAAGGCTGATGACGGAATACTGATACACCTTGCTACTGAGGAATACCAGCACCTCTTTGATTGGCAACGTGTCCGTAAGGAGATTCGGGTCATTCAGCCATTGTTTTATGTGAAAAAAGGAAACGATCTGAAAATTCAGGCTGTATGGGCAAAAACGTGTCGTGGAGCCATGACGAGGTTCATCATTGATAATCAAATCACGAATCCAGATGGCCTTTCAGCCTTCTCTTATATGGGTTTTGAATACGAACCCATGTTAGGAGAACCGGATTTTCCACATTTTATCAAACAATGAGTAGGATAGAAAGAGAGAAGCAAACCGTCCGAAATATGAAAAAGCATTTATTCAGCAAAATCAAGACATGGCTACAGTCGCTGTCGTTCCGTACAGGTGTGATAGTATTACTATGCTGCATCCCTTTCTATATTCTTTCCTTTGCTCAGATGCTACTCCCAATAAGTGCTGCTGCAAAAGGTGTGTTATGGACTATACTCTTCGGGCTGGCTAAGACTTGTCAGTATGGTGGTCTAACAATTCTTGGAGTTGAGGGCTTCAATCGGATGAAAAGTTGGATCAAGCAAAAAAGAGTATGAGCAGAAGTGTCTACATCAGAGAAAGTATGGGCTGATTAGCTACAAAAGCACATCCCCCAGCTGTATGACAAGATACAGCCTTCTGCTCATCATCAATTCTGTACCAAATACACCAATAGTGAGCATATAAGGGGATTTGGAGAATATGAGATTTTTTGTCCTGATGAAATAGTTGAGTTTACTGGTTATTCAAGAAAAGAATGATAAAGTCATAGCAGTCTCACTTTCTGACACCAGAAATGCCTATTTGGGTGCTTTTATGAAGGGAAAAAGTAAACCCCAACTCTTTGGAAGTTAGGGTTTAACTAATTCTAGAATCTTATCCAGCGGAGAGAGAGGGATTCGAACCCCCGGTG
>JAEEOB010000198.1 GCA_016284045.1 Bacteroidaceae bacterium | reverse complement strand
TCCTCGACCGAACATCGCTGATACTCGACATCTTCGCCATGAGGGCAAAGACAGCGGCAGCCAAGACACAGGTGGAGCTGGCACAATACAAATATATGCTACCGAGGCTCACCCGCCTGTGGACACACCTCGAACGGCAGCGTGGAGGAAGCGTAGGGCTGAGAGGACCGGGAGAGACACAGCTCGAGATGGACCAGCGTATCATCCGAGGACGCATGGCGCTGCTAAAAGAACGGCTCAAAGAAATCGACACACAGAAATCCACACAGCGAAAAAACCGCGGACGACTCATCCGCGTCGCACTCGTAGGCTACACCAACGTGGGGAAATCAACCCTTATGAACCTGCTGTCAAAGAGCGAGGTGTTTGCCGAGAACAAGCTCTTCGCCACGCTCGACACCACCGTGCGTAAGGTCATCATCGACAACCTGCCGTTCCTCATGTCCGACACCGTGGGGTTCATTCGAAAACTGCCAACCGACCTCATTGACTCTTTCAAATCAACGCTCGACGAGGTCAGGGAGGCAGACCTGCTCGTACATGTGGTCGATATCTCCCACCCCGACTTCGAGGAGCAGATACAAATCGTGGATAAGACACTCGGCGACCTCGACGCTGCCGACAAGCCCACCGTCATCCTGTTCAACAAAATCGACGCATACACCTGGGTGGAGAAAGATCCCGACGACCTCACACCAAAAACCAGAGAGAACATCACCCTCGACGAGCTCATGGCAACATGGATGGCGAAACTCGGAGACGACTGCTTCTTCATCTCCGCCACAAAAAAGCAGAACATCACCGAATTCAAGAACCTGCTATATAAAAAGGTGAAAGAACTCCACGTGCAGAAATACCCCTACAACGACTTCCTCTTCCAGACTTATGACGAAGAAGGAATGACGGAATGAAAACTAATCCACCGTCATCAAAACGTACCCTCGAAGTAAGGTCTATAGGAGCCGACGAGATTCTGGAGTAGCGAGCACAGAGCCAAACTTGCTTGTGTTATGCCGAAATTTCCGTTTAAGCTGAGTACATAGTCAAACTTGTTTGAACTTTGTTGATGCGTAGGAAATTCACCGAAGTCAGTCACGACAGAATCCTGCGAAGCGATTTCTTATGTCGGGCAGCACCAGCCTTTCTGAACCGCACAATGGCAACTACCCACAAAAGTAAATCACAAAATCTAAAAACTATAAACTATAAACTACAAACTATAAACTAAAACCCCAATATGCGCAAACTATCAGAAAAAGAAATATTCCTCTTGGAAGACCAGGGCTGTTACGCCGAAGACTGGACCAATATCGATGTCGATAACGACGAGTTTAAAACCAACAGCATCTTCAACGTGAGGTTCTACGGGCATATTCAGATAGGCTCGCTCAACGGACGGATTGAGATGGAAGAGGGCTTCCCCGTGAAATGCGGCATACGCAACGCAACGCTGAAAGATGTCACCATCGGAGACCACTGCCTTATAGAGAACGTATTCGGCTATATCGCCAACTACGACATCAAAGACAGCGTGATGATATGCAATGTGGGCGTGATCACAACACAGGGCAGCTCTAACTTCGCCATCGGGAACACACTCTCTGTGCTCAACGAGGCGGGAGATGGCAACATCGTGCTCTACGAGAACCTCACAGCACAGACTGCACAGCTCATGATGGACAATAAAGCGGTGTTCGACATGATTCTCAACGAGCAGAAGCAGAAGCCAAAACCCGAAAGAGGAATCATCGGAGAAGGATGCCGCATCATGGGTACGAAGGAAATCTATAACGTAGTCATCGGAGAATCAGCCGAAATCAACGGAGCCAGCAAAATAGAGGAAGCGACCATACAAAGCAGCGATGAGGCACCTACCATCATCGGACATGATGTCATCATCGAAAACTCCATCACCGCATGTGGAGCCAACATCGCAAACGGGGCGAAAATCGACAACTCGTTTATCGGTGAGACCGTACATGTGGGCAAAGGCTACTCGTCAGAAGCTACCGTGATGTTCGCAAACACATACCTCGACAACGGTGAGTCGTGCGCCGCATTCCTTGGACCTTTCTCATGCTCACACCACAAGGCATCGCTCCTCATTGCCGGTAAATTCTCCTTCTACAACGCCGGATCAGCCACCAACCAGAGCAACCACGCCTATAAGATGGGACCCATCCACTACGGCACCCTCGACCGAGGCAGCAAAACAGCCAGCGGGGCACATATCATCTGGCCGGCACAGTTCGGACCGTTCACCATGATTATGGGAAAAATAGAAAATCATCCCGACCTCAGCGAACTCCCCTTCTCATACGTCATCGGCAAGGAGAACAAGACCATCGTAGTGCCGGGCATCAACATACGCACAGTGGGCACCTGGCGCGATGTGAACAAATGGCCCAAGCGTGACAAACGACCGAAGGGAGCCAGACAGGACATCATCAACTTCCAGTTCCCCAACCCTTACATCATACAGCAGGTGATCAAAGGAAAACAGCTGCTTCAGAAAATGCTCGACAGCAGCAAAGGGGAATTCCTCGAATACAACGGATGCACCATCAAACGTAATGCCGCGGTCAGGGGCATCGAATACTATGATATGGCCATCGGACTGTTCATCTATGAGGTGATGAAACGAACTGACGACGACAACGAGGCGAACGAGGTGGGAGCTGACAACTGGATGGACCTAGCTGGCATGATCGTACCGGAAAAAGAAATCGAGAGGCTCGTACACGATGTCAAGAAAGGCAATGTGGTATCATCCACTGAGCTGCTGCTCATCCTCTCCCAAATCAACGACGACTATCTCGACAACGAAGCGTCGTACGCCAGAAGCATCATGCAGACTGCAGCCGACAGCATCTTCATCAACACTGACGAATGGCTCGCCAAAGCCGAAAAGGCCCGGAGCCTGTGGATACGACTCATCAAGGACGATGCCGAGAAAGAATTTCAGATGGGCGATGTCGATGAGGACTTCTTCCGCGATTTCATCGCAGGAGTGAAATAAGTTTTTTTTTATAGGATTTTTTATAGGATATTATAAGATATTATAAGATATTATAAGATGTTATAAGATTTCCTATTATATCCTATCATATCCTATCATATCCTATAATTTCCTATCATCTCCTATCATATCCTATTATCTCCTATAATCTCCTATAATTTCCTATCATATCCTATCATATCCTATAATTTCCTATCATATTCTATCATATCCTATCATCTCCTATAATATCCTATAATTTCCTATCATATCCTATCATATCCTATCATATCCTATCATATCCTATTATCTCCTATAATCTCCTATAATTTCCTATCATATCCTATTATCTCCTATCATCAGAAAAAAATGAAAAAAATATTTATCGCCCTGATCTGGGCAATCTCCATCAACCTCTGCGCTCAGAACGACTCCGTCGCCTTCACACCCGACAAATACCATTATGAGAGCGTGAAGAACGACCCGCGGCGCGTCAAAATCTGCACGCTCGACAACGGGCTACGCGTCTATCTAATGGTTAACAACGACCAGCCGAGAATCCAGACTGCCATCGCAGTAAGGACCGGAGGGAAGAACGACCCGGCTGAGACAACCGGACTCGCCCACTACCTTGAACACATCATGTTCAAGGGGACATCCCAGTTCGGTACTCAGGACTACAGCGCGGAGAAGCCCATGCTCGACGAAATCGAGCGGCTTTACGAAACCTACAGGCAGACAACCGACCCGCAGCAGCGCAAAGACATCTACCACACCATCGACTCCATCTCCTACGAGGCATCGAAAATCGCAATTGCAAACGAGTACGACAAGCTCATGGCGGGCATCGGATCCACAGGAAGCAATGCCTTCACCAGCGAGGACCAGACGTGCTATGTGGAGAACATCCCAGCCAACGAGGTGGAGAGCTGGGCTGCCGTTCAGAGCAACCGGTTCAAGGACATGGTCGTCAGAGGGTTCCACACTGAGCTGGAAGCCGTCTATGAGGAATACAACCGCAGCCTCACTCAGGATATCCGAAAAGTGCTTGAGGCACTCAACCAGATGCTCTACCCCAACCACCCCTACGGCAAACAGACGGTCATCGGTACACAGGAGCACCTGAAAAACCCGTCGATAACCAACATCAAGAACTACTTCAGCAAATACTACGTGCCCAACAACGTGGCCATCTGCCTATGCGGAAACATCTCGCCCGACGACGTGATGGACATCATCACCAAGTATTTCGGCGACTGGAAACCATCTGCCGGCGTGGAACCGCTGCAATACACGAAGGAAGAGCCGCTCAAAGGCGCACAGACGAAAGAGGTGTACGGACTGGAGAGCGAAGCCGTAGCGGTGGCATGGCGCTTCCCGGGCATGAAGGAGAAAGACTGCGAATATGCAGAGGTCATACAGAAACTGCTATTCAACAACAAAGCGGGATTCTTCGACAAGAACATCAACCAGCAGCAGAAGGTGCTGCAGTCTCTGATTTATCTCGACGGAATGAGCGACTACGCCTCTCTCATCGCAATCGCCTACCCCAAGCAGGGACAGACACTCGACGAGGCGAAGCAGCTGATGCTCGACGAGGTGGCGAAGCTGCTGAGAGGAGAATTCAGCCAGGAAATGCTTGACGCCATCGTCAATAACATGAAGCTCAGCGAGATGCGGGAGATGGAGGACAACGAGTCGAGTGCCCTGCGAATGGCAAGTGCTTTCATCAATGAGCGCAACTGGGCAGACGAGGTCAACAAAATCGAGAAGGTGAAGAAGATGAAACGGCAGGAGGTCATCGACTTCGCAAGGAAATACCTCTCCGACCACAACTACGTGTGTGTGTATAAGCGCCAGGGGCCCGACCCCAACGAGAAGAAAATCGACAAGCCAGCCATCTCACCTATCGAGATGAACCGCGACAAGCAGACAGCGTTCGTCGATTCCATCCTAAAAGCCAAGACGGACCCCATCCTGCCCGAATTCGTTGATTTCGAGAATGATGTGAAGTCATACCGGCTCAAACGCGGCAACAGCCTCATGTACCGCAAAAACGAGAAGAACGGCATCTTCTCGCTCACCTACGTCGTGGAGCACGGAAGCAAGGCAGACAAGATGCTGCCCTACGCTGCCGACTATTTCAATTATCTCGGAACAAAGAAACTCTCCAACGAGAAAATCCAGGAGCAGCTCTATGCGCTGGCATGTAACATCAACATCCGCGTGAATGTCGATCAGACCTTTATCGTCATAAGCGGACTGGCGGAAAACCAGGCAAAGGCGATGCAGCTCTTCGAGGACTGGGTGAAAAACGCCAAGCCAGAACAGAGCATCTACGACTCGTTCGTGGAGGACCAGCTCAAGGCAAGGGAAATCGAAAAGGCGGAGCAGTCGTCTTGCTATGCACGACTATATGAATACTGTGCCTACGGACCGCTCAACCGCTACACGAACATACCATCGGCAGACGAGCTCAAAAACGCCACACCACAGGAGATGATTAACAAAATCAAGGAACTGGCAAACTACAAGCAGATTGTGCTCTATTACGGACCCTCAACACTGCATCAGATTGTTGAGCTGACCGACAACATCCACAAGACACCCAAAAACCCGATTCCTCCCAAGGAAGACAACCACTTTAAGATGCAGACCATCGACGAGAACGAGGTCTTTGTGGCTAACTACGACTCAAAAGCCATCAACATGGCGATGCTCTCATGCAACGGGCAAACCTACGACGAGACGATTGTGCCGAAAATCAGACTCTTCAACGAGTATTTCGGAGGGGGGATGAACACCATCGTCTTCCAGGAACTGCGAGAGAGCCGCGGACTGGCATACCAGGCCAATGCACTCTACACCATTCCAGACCGAAAGACAGAGCCACATGCCTTCCGAACCTTCATCATCTCCCAGAACGACAAGATGGACAACTGCATCGAAGTGTTCCAGGACATCATAGAGCACATGCCGATGTCTGACAAGGCATTTACGCTGGCAAAGAAAAACCTCAAGAAAACCATCGAGTCTGAGCGCTATGTGGGAGCTGCTGTACTCAACTACGTCTTCCGATCGAAGAAGCTCGGGCTCAAGCACGACATCAACGAGGACATCTACCGCGATGCCAGCCGTCTCACCCTACGCGGACTTGAGAACTTCGCACAGACCTACGTAGCAGGACGTAAATACAGATACATCATACTCGGAAATATCGAAGACCTCGACATGGACCGCCTCAATGCCCTCGGCAAAGTCAACATCCTCACCCTCGATCAAATCTTCGGATACTAACTCAAGAGTTTTTTTCTGTGTTTGTGTTTGGTAGTTAACTGAAGTTTCTGAAGTTCTTAACTTCCTTTTTAACTTCCATAATTAAATGATTTACATTTGACAGTCGTATTTTTGCCCACAACTCAAAATAATCAATAGTTGTGGGCAAAATTAATTCTATTTTATTTGCCCATATCCTACATTATTGGTATCTTTGCAAAAAGTAATGACAATTACAGTAACACCGAATACTATTTCAAAATATGAGATTCTACGATAGAGAAAAAGAACAAATGGAAGTGGGACATTAACAAGATTATTGGGAATGGTTCAGATGGAAAGAAAGAAGAAAAGAAAAAGGAGTTAGATTTTTCTAACTCCTTTTCCTTTAAGGCGCTTCAGGATGGGCTTGAACCAACGACCCCCTGATTAACAGTCAGGTGCTCTAACCAACTGAGCTACTGAAGCAGTATTGATGGTTTTAAAAACACATCTCTCCACTAATATTACGGCAAAGTTAATGCCTTTGAATGAAACATCCAAAAAAAATCAGTAAAAAAACAGCAAAAACGAAAAAAACCTCCAATTCTGGAGTATGTTGACCTTTTTTTCAACTTTAAAATTACAATACTCACCGTTAATCAAACATTGGTTGTTATGACTCCAAGTAAAATCCACGGATTAAAATTTCACATTCTCTCGTTTGTACACAGAAGGCGATGTCTTATGCACATACATAAAATAACGGCGGAAAGTTGATAGCGAGTTGAAACCCGACTTCTCGGCAATTACCTCCAACGTCATGTTTGTGTTGAGAAGAAGTTTTGTGGCATATTCAAGACGAAGCGAATTGATAAAATCAAAAAATGTCTTATTCAGTTCATGATTGATGTAATTCGACAAATAAGTGCGGTTGGTGCCGATTTTCAGCGCCAAGTCATTTAATGTCAACTTCGGATTGAGATAAACCTTCTCTTCGTAAACAAACTCCTCAAAACGTTTAATAAAATTGTAGGCCATTAAGAACGCTTAGGGTGGAAAATTCATTTAATTAGTCTCTATTTTTGCGAAAAATCTTTTAATAAGAAATTAATTTCACGTATTTTTTGCAAAAATAGATAAAAAATAATAGTCAATAAATCTTTTCAAGCACAAAAAAAAGTCAAATCGTAAAAAACAACTTTTCTTTTACGTAATGAGTTAGTTTTTATCCAATGAAAGGTGTTGAAAATTGTATAATTATGCTTTTTTGAGTTTTAAAGAACTTTTATGTATTTCATCAGAAAAACTCACAACATCAATCTGCGATAACTAAAAACTAAAAACTAAAAAACACACCGAATCACCACTAAAAACTGAAAACTAAAAACTAAAAACTAAAAAAACACACCGAATCACTACTAAAAACTAAAAACTAAAAACTAAAAACTAAAAAAATTGCTAACTTTGCAGAGAAAAAGAGCAAAACACCTGTATGAAGAGAATATTAATTGTGAACACCTCGGAGCGGACCGGCGGGGCGGCCATTGCGGCAAGCAGGCTCCTGAGCGCACTCAACAAAAATGGATTCATAGCTGAGATGCTCGTACGCGACAAGCAGACATCCAACAAGGCGGTCAACTCCATTGGAAAAAAATGGCGCATGGCTGCCAAGTTTATATGGGAACGGTTCGTCATTTTCGCCGCATCTGGATTCAGCAAAAAAAACGTATGGCAAGTAGATATAGCAAATGCAGGGACAGACATCACGAAGACAAAGGCGTTTCAGCATGCCGATGTCATTCATCTGCATTGGGTCAACCAGGGGTTCCTGTCGGTAAACGGACTGCGCAACATTCTGTCTGCTAAGAAGAAAGTAGTTGTCACCATGCACGACATGTGGTACTTCACAGGAATCTGCCATTATGCCGGTGAATGTGAGAAATACAAAACGCTATGCGCTGACTGCCCTCTCATGAAGAAACGGTTGCTGTGCAAGGACTACGCCAAACGGCTGTTCAAGCGGAAACAAGACATCTACGCCACAAGCAACATCACATTCGTGGGATGCAGCCAGTGGATGACGGATATCGCAGCAAAATCAGCCCTCACAAAAGGACATAAAGTCATCAACATACCCAATGCCATCGACACCGAGCGTTTCACCCCCCTACCCAAAGAGGCGGCAAGGGAAAACCTCAGACTGCCTAAGCGGGGAACACTTATCCTATTCGGTTCACAGCGCATCACCGACCCGAGAAAAGGATTCAGGTTTCTCGTCGAGGCATGTAATTACCTCAACGAACAGCATCCACAACTGGCACAGAAAATCACAGTCGTCGTTGTGGGAGGCAACTCCAAGGATGTTGCCTCGTCAGTGCCGATGAAAGTGGTGCCAGTCGATTATCTTGCAGACGAGCGCACAATGATCAGCCTCTATAATGCCGTGGATCTCTATGTCACGCCCTCTCTGCAGGACAATCTGCCCAACACCATCATGGAGGCGATGGCATGCGGAACTCCATGCGTCGGATTCAATGTGGGCGGGATTCCTGAGATGATTGACCACCAGACAACCGGATATGTGGCTGAATACAAAAATGCAAAAGATTTCGCAGAAGGCATCGCCTGGTGTCTGTCTGCCGACAGATACGACCAGCTGTGTGAAGCCAGCAGGAAGAAAGTAGAGAACACCTATGCGGAAAAACTGGTGGCAGCAAGATACCGCACTATTTATGAATAATGAGAGGATGAGTGCGATAAAACCGGTCAACACAAATGAAAAGGTGATCATCTCCTTGATAACAGTCACCTATAATGCGGCGGACACCATAAAGCGGACGCTCGACAGCATTGCAGCACAGGAATGCCGGCATTTCGAGCATATCATCATCGACGGGCAGTCGTCCGACGGAACAATCGCGCTGGTGAACACTTACAAGGCAAACAACCCGCACATCAACATCAAAGTGGTGAGCGAGCCTGACGAAGGACTTTACCATGCCATGAACAAAGGGCTGAAGGCTGCAGAGGGGAAATATGTCTGTTTCCTTAACGCCGGGGACTCACTCCACGACAGCACATCATTATATAATGTAATGAAAAGAACAGAAGTTCACCAACATCTGCCTGGAGTCATCTACGGCGAAACCGACATCGTGGACAACAAAGGCATCTTCCTGCGGCACCGCGAGAAGAAAGCACCCGAACACCTAAGCTGGAAATCATTCCGTCAAGGCATGCTCGTTTGTCATCAGTCATTTTATGCCCTGAGAGAGATTTGCCCCGAATACGACACTGCCTACCGGCTCTCCGCGGACTTTGACTGGTGCATTCGCGTGATGAAAGCTGCCAAACAGCACAAACTACCCCTCGTCAACACCCATCTCGTGCTGACCGACTATCTCGCAGAAGGCATGACCACAAAAAATCACAAGGCATCCCTCAAAGAGCGGTTCCGGATCATGGCACACCACTATGGCTACCCAACCACTTTTCTGATGCATGCCTGGTTCTGCATCAAATCGCTCTTAACCCACTAGCTGTCTCTCCAACATGTACTCATTTCCCCATAACTCCCATAGTTCCCATAACTCTCATAACTCCCATAAAAAATGCTAATCGACAACAACACAACTGAATATCAGGAATTCCCAAATTTTAAAGGCGGCGAAAAATCCCTTTTCGCAAAAATGTTTTTCGACGGCAGCGTCCGCATACTCCGTGCTTATCTTCCTCCTGGCGCATCTATCGGATACCACCGCCATGAGGAAAACGCCGAAATCATGTATTTTCTGTCCGGTTCGGGCATCGTCAACGACAACGGAGAGGAACGTCCCGTGGCAGCGGGGCAGACCACCTATTGTGAGAAAGGGAAAGCCCATAGTCTGACAAATAACGGCAGCGAAGACCTCCACTTCTTCGCTGTGGTGCCGGAGCTGCGCTGATGGTTGAGATTCAGGACACGCTGGTCAGCTTCGACCTTTTCAAAGAGTGTTTCTGCTGCGACCTCAAGGCATGTGGAGGTGCCTGCTGCGTGGAGGGCGACGCAGGCGCTCCGGTCACAGCTGAAGAAATCGCAGATCTGGAAGAGGCTGCTGAGCTGTTAAGGCAAGAACTCACACCTGCAGCACGTGAGGTCATCGACGCTCAAGGTGTAGCTTACATCGACCGGGAAGGACAGCTGGTCACCTCCATCGTCGGAGGGAAAGAATGTGTGTTTGCAATCAAAAACGATGAAGGCACCACCCTCTGTGCCATCGACCGTGCATGGCGGGAAGGACGCATACCCGTGCAAAAGCCGCTATCATGCGCACTCTATCCTGTCAGGCTGAGCAAGGTGGGCGGAATGACGGCACTCAACTACAACCGGTGGTCGATATGCGGAGCGGCATGCCTGAAAGGAAAAGAACTTGGCATCCCGCTTTATCAGTTTCTGAAAGCGCCCCTCGTCCGTGCCTTCGGGCAAAACTGGTGGGACGAATGCCACCTCGTATGCGGTGAACTCAAAAAACAAGGATATATCTAAAAACATTCAAGATTCCGTAGTAAAAACAAAAAAAATGAAACATACAACATCCTGGCGATTGTTCGCCCTCATCATCGCCACCATCCTCTTTGGTGCCTGCAAAACCCAGGACAAAACCGCCAGAGTTCCAAAAGCGAAAAAAGCACTCACCTGCAAAGCTCCGCAATTCCTGCAGAAGGGCGACAAAGTGGCACTGATCTCACCAGCATACGCAACACCGCAAGAAAACGTGGACAAGACTGCCGCCATACTCCGCCAGTGGGGACTGGAACCGGTGGTCGGGCCAAACGTTGGTAATGTCTATCTGGGCAGATATGCCGGAACTCCAGCCCAGCGCAAAAGTGACCTGCTGTGGGCGTTGAGCGACAAATCTGTAAAAGCTGTCATCTGCAACCGAGGCGGATACGGTTCACTGCAAGAGGTGGACAAACAGCTCATAGACGCCATCAAAGCCAACCCCAAATGGATTATAGGCTACAGCGACATATCCTCACTTCACGGGGCATGGACCAACGCCGGAGTGATGAGCATACACGGCACGATGAGCGTATCCCTCGCTAAAGGAGGCAGTGATTCATCATCCACACTGCTGCGCGACCTGCTCACAGGACAAGTGCCAAGGTATGAGCTGCCTGACCATACACAGAACATTCCTGGAAAAGCGCAGGGAATACTCGTTGGAGGAAACCTCTGCACTGTCGTACCCGCACTCCACACGCTCGCCGACAACACAGCAGGCAAAGACCTTATCCTTTTTATTGAGGAGGTGGAGGAATCGATGCACAACATCGACCGGCAGTTCGATATCCTGCGCACACACGGAGTGCTCAGCCGCTGCAAAGGAATCATCCTCGGTGAGTTCACCGACTGCGGACATGAATACACCTTCCCCGACGTGGAGACCATGCTCTACGAGCAGCTCAAGTCCTACAACATTCCCGTC